>NZ_JAIQXU010000023.1 GCF_020166395.1 Deinococcus betulae
TTTCACGCCCCCAGCAGCCGCTGGGGGCGTTGCGCTGTTTGGGCTGTTCTGGTTTGCCATCTCTGCTGGCCGCTGGAGCAGCCCTTTGTGCACTTTGCACCGGGTACACTGCCGGGCATGACTCCTTTTGAACAGGCCCAGCAAGACGTGCAGACCCTCACCCGGAAGCCCGGGAATGATGTGCTTCTCAAGCTCTACGCGCTGTATAAGCAGGGCAGCCAGGGCGATGTCAGCGGGGCGCGGCCTGGGGGCTTTGACTTCGTGGGTGGAGCGAAGTATGACGCCTGGGCTGGCCTCCAGGGCATGAGCCAGGACGACGCGCAGCGGGAGTATGTGGCACTGGTGACTACACTCAAGGCACATAGCTGAGGCGAACACCATCGCTACCAGTTCAGAAACCTGTCAAATGTGTATCTGGCCAGGACGTCTTTCTCTGCGACTTTGCCGCGCAGATGAGCAATCACAGTTGGTTTGGTCGGGCATCTGGCAGAACATCGCCCCGTGCTAGTCGCTCCGGCACAGCGCCGGAGCGGCTTCGTCTCGCGGCCCTTACATCTACAGTCTGGCCTGTCTTCCTGCCCTGATCGGGTAAGCTGCAAACCGTGACTGACGCGTCCCCCTCTGCTTTGCACGCGCCCGACATCATGGCGGCGGCCAGGGCGCGCATGAAGATGCTGGCGGCCGACTACGCTGCCCGGCTGCCCGGTCTGGATACCCATAGCCTGATGCACGGCCTGGACGGCGTGCAGTTGACCTTCATGCCGATGGGCGACCGGGACGGCGCCTATGACCCCGAACACCGCGTCATCCTGGTGAACAGCCGGGTGCGTCCAGAGCGGCAGCGGTTTACCCTGGCCCACGAAATCAGCCACGCCCTGCTGCTGGGAGACGACGACCTGCTGAGTGACCTGCACGACGCCTACGAGGGAGACCGACTGGAACAGGTCATCGAAACTCTGTGCAACGTGGGGGCCGCCGCACTGCTGATTCCCCGCACCCTCATTGACGAGATGCTGTCGCGGTTTGGTCCTACTGGGCGAGCCCTGGGCGAGCTGTCGCGCCGCGCCGATATCAGCGCCAGTACCGCCCTGTATACCCTGGCAGAACACACCGCCGAGCCGGTTCTGTACGCCGTTTGTGCGGTGGCCCGGCTCCCCGTAGACGAGGGGGACGATGAAGGTGAGCGGCCAGCCAAGGCCCTGACGGTGCGAGTCAGCAGCGCGGCGCCGGGCGTCAAGTACAGCCTGCGCCCCGGCACCCCTATTCCCGACGACCATCCGGTTGCCGCTGCGCTGGACACGCGCCTGCCGATCACGCAGGACAGTTATGTGCCGTTTCGATCAGGACGGCGTATGCCGGCCCAGGTGGACGCCTTTCCTGACCGGCACCGGGTCATGGCCAGTTTCCTGCTGCCCGTGCGCGCTGAGGCCGCCCCAGTTTGACGGCCCTGCACACCCTGCGTTTTGGCCGGCCAGTGCCCGGTGGCGTGCGGGGGGCGGAGGGCTGGCAGGTCGGCTGGAAGGGCACAGCCGTGATGGGCATTCTGAATGTCACGCCGGACAGTTTCAGCGATGGAGGGCGGTACGCCTCGCTGGGGGCGGCTGTGGCGGCGGCGCAGGCGATGCACGCTGCTGGGGTGCTGATAGTGGATATCGGCGGCGAAAGCACTCGCCCTGGCGCCGAGCCGGTCCCGGCCACGCAAGAAATTGACCGGGTGCGGCCGGTGGTGGCCGCCCTGCGCGACGCGGGCGTGCTGCTCAGCGTAGACACCATGAAACCGGAGGTGGCCGAGGCCGCGCTGGCTGCGGGCGCCCATCTGGTCAACGACGTGGGCGGCCTGCGCGACCCTGCCATGGGCGCGGTGTGTGCGGCTTACGGGGCGCCGGCCTGCATCATGCATATGCAGGGCGAGCCGCGCACCATGCAGCGTGATCCCCAGTACAGCGATGTGGTGGCCGAGGTCGGCGCGTTCTTGCAGGAGCAGGCACGGTTGGCACTGGGCGCGGGGGTGCCGGACGTGCTGCTGGACCCAGGGCTGGGCTTCGGCAAGACGCTGGACCACAACCTGACCCTGCTGCGCGCCCTGCCCGCGCTGTGTGCCGGGCCGCAGCCGGTGCTGGTGGGGGCCAGCCGCAAACGCCTGATTGACTGGCTGGCGCAGGTGCCAGCAGCCGAGGACCGGGACCCGGGGACCCTGGCCCTGCACCTCCACGCCGCGCGGGCGGGGGCGGCCGTGGTGCGTGCCCACGCGGGCGCCGCGCATGTCCAGGCCCTGAGGGTACAGGCGGCGCTGGATCACCCTGAAGTGGCCGTAGGCTACACTCGGCCCTGATGACTGCCTCTGCCCCCACCCAGACCAGCCGCGTGGTGTTGCAGGGGCTGGAGTTTCACGCCCACCACGGCGTGTATACCCCCGAGGCCACACTGGGTGCACGCTTCGTGGTGGACGCCGAGCTGTATTACCCGTTTGTGGACCTGTCGGATGAGCTGGGGGAGGCCGTGAATTACGCCGAGGTCTACGCGGCCATCGCTGCCGAGGTCACAGAGACGCGCCGGCAACTGATTGAGGTGCTGGCCCACCGGATTGCGCGCCGGGTGCTGGCGGCTCAGCCGAAGCTGCTGGCGATCACCGTGCGCGTGCATAAGCCGTTTGCGCCCCTGCCCGGCGTCTTCCGCGACGTGTACGCCGAACTGACCCTGACACGCGCCGAGGTGTGACCGACGCCTACCTGGCCCTGGGGGCCAATCTGGGCGAGCCGCTGCCCACGCTGCGCTGGGCGGTCTTGCAGCTGCGTGCGCTGGGCGAGGTGGCCGCAGTGTCGCGGCTCTACCGCAGCGCGCCGGTGGGCGGCCCACCCGGCCAGCCGACATACCTGAATGCGGCGCTGCTGCTGCGCACGGCCTGGGCGGCCCCGGCCCTGCTGGCGGCTCTGCATGACCTTGAGGCCCAGGCCGGGCGGCAGCGCCGCGAGCGCTGGGAGGCGCGGGTGCTGGACCTGGACCTGATTTTGTACGGCGAGCAGCGAAGCGAAGCCCCAGCCCTACGGCTGCCGCATCCGTTGGCCTGGGACCGCGCCTTCGTACTGGCTCCGCTGGCTGACCTGGACCCAGAGCTGCGCCACCCGCTCACCGGGGAAACGGTGGCAGCGGCCCTGGCCCGTGTGGGGACGGCTGGGTTGCATGCCACTGACCTCGCCCTGACCTGAACCGGACGGAGCGGCCCGCAGCGGCCGGGCGAGCGCTATGCTGGGGGATGACATGAGTGAACACACCTCCTCCAATCGCCACGGCGGTCTGGGCCGCACGCTGCTGTGGGTGGCCGTGGTCCTGACTGTGGCGCTGCTGAGCTTCGTGATGGCTGTGACGACCCGCAGCAACCCGATCTACAGCGACCGCGAGGCCAACGGCATCAGCAAGTACAAGTTTATCGAGGTCTGCAAAGAGGCGCTTGAAGACACTGACGAACTGACGGTCAGCGCGGGCGGCCAGAGCCTGCCCCTGAAGACGCTGGTGGAGCAGGGCAGCCCTCTGAAACCTGGCGATGAGATTCACGCCGAACTGGAGGCGGAGCCCGCCCAGGTGGTGCGCGCCGCCCAGCCGGCTGAAGGCGGCGGCTGGACCATGACCGGCCCCGTTACCATCGCTGTCCACAGTGGCGAGCGCGTAAACGCTCTGGGTCAGCTGCCCCTGCAGTGCAGCCACGACAAGAAGACGGGCAAAACCACCGCCCAGCTGAGCCTGCCGGGCCAGTAACACCGGCTGACACGCGAGGCGCGGAAGACGGGGTTCTCCTGGTCTTCCGCGCCTCGCTTCTGGCGGTCTAAGGACGTCGTACCGGGAGTGGAGTCTGTTCGGCGCTTTTTCAGACAGTGGATAAGTTTAGGTACGACGTCCTTTTTTCGATCCTCACTTTGCTCGGTCAATCTAAAGACTGATTTCGTTGTACTTACATCACCACGTCCAGGCCGCTCAGGCATTCCTCGGCGATGGCGCGGGCCAGGGGGTCGCGGGTGCTGCGGGCGTAGCTGACGCCCAGTTGCAGGTGGCGCTGCCCCCCATCTTTGCCCCCCAGCAGCTCTAGCGTCTGATAGAACGCCAGGTGGGTGTGGGCCAGCAGCACGTCGCGCGTGCGTTCGGGGGGCAGCAGGGTCAGCAGGTCCAGCGCCTCGCCGTACAGCCGCAGGGCGCGCGCCTGGTCCCCTTCCAGCGCACCTTCCCGGCCCAGTTGCAGGGCGCGGGCGGCGGTCAGGTACGCACTTCGCATGGCAGGCATTCTAGAGGAGAGGAGAGGGCAACACCCCCTTGTCTGTTCGGGCCGCCGTACGCGGCAACGTGGGGGCCTAGCGCCGTTTTGAACTGTTCCCTCGGGAAGCCGCCCCACCCACAAGGAGCCTTTTGACCGACTGGACCATTGAACCTGCCCGCCCCGAAGCCCTTCACGAAGTTGTGGCGCTGCTGCCCGACCCCGCTGAAGCCGAGCGGCGCCTGAGCCTCCTCCGGGAGAATGTGGCGGCGGGCCGCACGCACCCCGAGCAGTTTCAGCTGCTCCGCTCGGCGCGCGGGCTGGAGGGCGTGTGTCTGCTGCCGACGCCCGCTCACATCCCGCTGCTGCCCAGGCTCCAGGCCGGAGTGCCTCGGGCGGCGGCACAGGCGTTTCTCGCTCATCTCCGCCGCCAGGCCACGCCTGGGCGGCAGCTCATTCTTGACGACACCCTCGCCCCGCTGGGCCGGGAGGCTGCACAGGCGGCGGGATGGCAGTTTCAGGAGGAGGCTGTCTTTTACACCACCGACCTGCGGGCGCGTACCTGGCCGGCTGACCCCCAGGCCCAGCGCCTCGGCCCGGAGGCGCTGACCCGGCCTGACGTGCAGCGGCTGCTGGCGGCTCTGGACCGTGCGGACCTGAGTCTGAAGGAGGGGTGGGTGCTGGTGGCATTATCAGATGCGGCTGGCCATCTGACCGCCCTGGGCGCAACAGGTTCTGGTGGTCGCCCCAGCACAGCGAGCATTGATCTGATTGGGGTGCATCCAGCGGCGCGGGGTCAGGGCCTGGGCCGGCGCCTGCACGCGCACCTGCTGGCGTTGGCCTCCCACACGTTCACTGGCCATATGGGTGCCACCTGGGCTGACAACCACGCCATGATCCGCATTTTCGAAGGCCACGGCGCCGTCCTCAGCCAGCGGCACCTGGTCTTTGTTCAGCCTTGACCGGTGGCCTGGCTAGCGGGTACAATCCTCTCTTGGTCAAGTGGGGCAGGGCAACCAACGGCTTTGCGTGCAAAGCGGCCCGAACCTCAGACGGAAGCCCCGCCCAGGTGGGCGCGACCGGACTGCAAAGGAGGCATGTCACATGCCCAAGATGAAGACACTGAAAGCGGCCAGCCGCCGGGTGAAGATCACCGGGACCGGCAAGGTCATGGCGTTCAAGAGTGGCAAGCGCCACCAGAACACCGGCAAGAGCGGCAACGAAATCCGCGGCAAGGGCAAGGGCTTTGTCCTGGCCAAGAGCGAATGGGCACGCATGAAGCTGATGCTGCCGAAGGGGAAGTGAGCTAGATGCCACGCGCCAAGACCGGCATTATCCGCCGCCGCCGTCACAAGAAGGTCCTGAAGCGCGCCAAGGGCTTCTGGGGCAGCCGCTCCAAGCAGTACCGCAACGCCTTCCAGACCCTGCTGAACGCCGCGACCTACGAGTACCGCGACCGCCGCAACAAGAAGCGCGACTTCCGCCGCCTGTGGATTCAGCGTATTAACGCCGGCGCCCGCCTGCACGGCATGAACTACTCCACCTTCATCGGTGGTCTGAAGCGCGCCGGGATTGACCTGAACCGCAAGGTGCTGGCTGACATCGCCGCCCGTGAGCCCGAAGCCTTCAAGGCCCTCGTGGACGCCGCCAAGACCAGCAAGTAAAACGCTTTCTCGCTGGGCCGCTCCCTTTACCGGGGGCGGTTTTTATTGTGCCTGACCTCTGGATGCCGATTGAATCGAGCATGCTACCAGGTGGAATCCAAGCGGACTGGCGGAGTTGCGCCGCAGACCTGACAAGTTCCGCAGGAGAGCGGGCAGGACAAGAGATGGACTGACGCGATATGGAAGCGTAGAGGGTGCTCTCCTGGCTGTGCTGGAATGAAGTGGAATCTGGATTCCACCTGTTGGCCTCTGCTGTATCTCCGCCGCGCACTGCTTAAGCGGAACACCACAAGACATCAGGCCGCTGCGGTCAACAGGCGGCCTGATGCTTTGAAGGGGTGCTTTCTGCGGGGCTCTGCCGGTCTGACGCCTTGCTTTACGGCTCGAAGGTGTCCTGAAAGGCGTACCGGTCGCCGCGCACCCAGTAATTGACATAACTGGCTCGTTTCTGGCCGCTGTAGGTGGTGCGGCGCAGCAGGAAGGCCGCAGTGCCCAGCGGCACCCGCAGCAGGTCGGCTTCTTCCTGGCGCAGATTGACGGCCTCCAGGTTTTGCTCGACGCGCTGAAGGGGCAGGCCCAGGCTGATCATGGTTTCGTGGATGCTTTCGGTGGCGAGGTTGTGGTCCAGCAGGCCCGGCACCAGCGCGCCGTTGATATAGCGCTTTTCGATGACCAGGGCTTCGTCGCCGGCGGTGCGCAGGCGGTGCACGAAAATCACCGGGTCGCCCGGCTGGATTTGCAGCACGATGGCGATTTCCGGTGTGGCCTCTATCTGCATGGCGCGCAGCACCGTGGTGCGGTGGTCGGGGTGGCGCGCCCACTCCTTGAAGGGGCGCACGCGGAACATGCCCTGACGGAAGCGCTTGCCGGTCGGAAAAGTGCCGGCCCCCTGCACGCGGTAGACGTACCCTTCGCGTTCCAGTTCGTCAATGGCCCGGCGGGCCGTCATGCGCGAGACTTCGAATTCGCGGGCCAGTTGTGGCTCGCTGGGCAGCGGCAGCCCTTCGGCGTAGTGGCCGCCCAGCAGGCGGTCTTTCAGGGTGGTCTTGATGAGCGGGTACTTCGCCATGCATCCCTCCGGTGTGTCCGCTGGCGGGCGGAACCTGCTTCATCTTATGTTTAGTGTCCGTGGTACACAAGTTCACTGCCTCGGTGACTGGACCTGGGCCAGTGTTACCTAGCCGCCGATGTGCGACATTTCGACCCTCGACCCCTGCGGCGCGGCCTCGCCACGCTCCTCGCTGTAGCGGTCACGGCGGGCCTGCCAGGTCTGGGCAATCTGGTCACGTAGGTCGGCGTCGCTGGCCCCAGCGCGCAGCGGCGCGCGCAGATCGGTGCCGGTGCCGGCAAACAAACAGGTGTACAGCACCCCCACTGCCGAGAGCCGTGCCCGCGTGCAGTCGCCGCAAAACGGCGCCGTGACCGAACTGATCAGGCCGACCTCGCGGCCCTGGGCATCGGCGTAGCGCGTGGCCACCTCGCCCCGGTAGGCAGCGCCCACGGGTGTAAAGGGCTCGCCGCCGCCGCTTAGGTGGGCCAGCACCTCGCGCGAGGGGACCACACCGCCCAGGTTCCAGCCATTGTGGTTGCCCACATCCATGAACTCGATAAAGCGCACCGGGGCGAGGTCGCGCAGGGCCGCCCACAGCTCCCGTAGGCCCTCGTCGTTCACGCCGCGCTGGACCACCGTGTTGATTTTGACGCCTAGCCCTGCCTGAAGTGCCGCCTCGATGCCGTCCAGCACGCGCTGGGGGTGGGTGCCCAGACCGTTCATGCGCCCAAACACTTCCGGGTCCAGGCTGTCCAGACTGACGGTTACGCGCCGGAGCCCTGCCGCTTTCAGGTCGCCCGCCAGCCGGGGCAGCAGCAGGCCATTGGTCGTCATGGCGAGGTCCTGCACGCCGTCTATGGCGGCCAGGCGGCCAATCAGGACCGGCAGGTCACGCCGCAGGGTGGGTTCGCCGCCGGTAATCCGCACTTTCTCGACGCCCAGTGCCACAAAGGCCCGCGTCAGCCGCTCGAGTTCCTCGAAACTCAGCAGCTCCTGACGGGGCAGAAAAGCGTAGTCGGGGCCAAACACTGAGGCGGGCATGCAGTAGGTGCAGCGCAGGTTGCAGCGGTCGGTCACGCTCACACGCAGGTCTCGCAGGGGGCGGCCCAACACGTCACGCAGCATCAAAGAGCAGCATACGCGCGCTGGGCAAAGCGGTTGGCGGGCCAGTTTGCTTTTTGAGGAGGTGCGTGCGGCCTCCTTTCACCTGTTTGTTGCACCCGGTTCAGTACCGCCCCGGTACTGGTCTGGACCGCTGAGCAGACGGCCCGGCTAAGGCGGAAGGCCCGGCGGCTACAGTGGGGCACGCACCTCGCCACAATCTCGCCCTCGTCCCGGAGGAGTTCATGACCCAGACCCGCCCTGCCAGTGACCACATTGACGCCATGCTGCACGAAGACCGCGTTGTGGCCCCGAGCGCCGATTTTCAGGCCCGCGCCCGCATGGGCCGGGAAGACTACGACCGCCGTTACCGCCAGAGCCTGGATGACCCGGACACCTTCTGGAGCGAGGTCGCCGGGCAGCTGCACTGGTTTGCACCCTGGCAGGAGGTGCTGGACTGGCAGCCGCCACACGCACAGTGGTTTGTGGGGGGGCAGACGAATATCGCCTACAACGCCCTGGACCGCAACGTGGCGCGCGGGCTAGGAGACAAGACCGCCATCATCTGGGAGGGCGAGGACGGCGAGGTCCGGCGCTTCACCTATGCCGAGCTGCTGACCGAGGTGAAGCGGGCCGCCAACGCCCTGACGGCCCTGGGCGTCGAGAAAGGCGACCGCGTGACCCTCTACCTGCCCCTGGTGCCCGAAGCTGCCATTGCCATGCTGGCCTGCGCCCGCATTGGGGCAGTGCATTCGGTGGTGTTTGGGGGCTTCTCGGTCAGTGCGCTGGCTGACCGCCTGAACGACGCCCAGAGCAAATTGCTGATTACCGCCGACGCCGGGCAGCGCCGGGGCGCGCTGGTGAGCTTGAAAGCCAACGCCGATGAGGCGGTCGCGCTGGCCCCCAGCCTGGAGAAGATGCTGGTGGTGTGCCGCGCCGACTGCGGCGCCCCCATGCAGGCGGGCCGCGACGTGTGGTGGCACGACGCCCTGGCGGCCGCTGGAGCTGAGCATGAGGCGGCGCCGCTGGACAGCGAGCACCCGCTATTTGTGCTGTACACCAGTGGCAGCACCGGTAAGCCCAAAGGCGTGCAGCACACGACGGGCGGGTACATGGTGGGCACCTATCTGACCACCCAGACCGTCTTTGACCTGCAGGACGACGACGTGTACTGGTGCACCGCCGACGTGGGCTGGATCACCGGGCACTCTTACAGCGTGTACGGCCCCCTGCTGAACGGCGCCACGGTGCTGATGTACGAAGGCGCCCCCAACCACCCCGACTGGGGCCGCTTCTGGCAGCTGGTGGCAAGGCACCGCGTTACCATCCTGTACACCGCCCCCACGGCCATCCGGTCGTTCATGCGCCAGGGCGATGACTTTCCGGCCCGCGCCGACCTGAGCAGCCTGCGCCTCCTGGGGTCGGTGGGCGAGCCGATTAACCCGGAAGCCTGGATGTGGTACTGGCGCGTGATTGGCGGCGAGCGCTGCCCCGTGGTGGACACCTGGTGGCAGACCGAAACCGGGTCCATCATGCTGACCACCCTGCCCGGCGCCCATCCCAGCAAACCCGGCAGCGCGGGCCTGCCCATGTTTGGCGTGGAGCCGGCCATCATGACCCGAAGCGGCGAGGAACTGGGTGCCGATGACGGCGGCCTGCTGGTGCTCAAGCGGCCCTGGCCCAGCATGCTGCGGACGGTTTACGGCGACGACGAGCGCTACCGCAAAGCCTACTGGGGCGAGATTGAGGGCGTGTACTTCGCCGGGGACGGCGCCCGCCGCGACGCCGACGGCTACTACACTGTGATGGGCCGGGTGGACGACGTGCTGAATGTCAGCGGGCACCGCCTGGGCACTATGGAAATCGAGTCGGCCCTGGTGGCCCACCCGAGCGTGGCCGAGGCGGCGGTGGTGGGGCGCCCCGACGACGTGAAAGGCGAGTGCGTGGTGGCGTTTGTGCTGCCCCAGGGGGGGTACACGGTCGATCCGAAGGAGCTGCGCGCCCATGTCAGCAAGGAAATCGGTGCCCTGGCCCGTCCGGATGCCATCTACATTGCCGACGCCCTGCCCAAGACGAGAAGCGGCAAGATCATGCGCCGCTTTCTGCGGCAGATTGCGGCGGGCCGCAGCATCGAGGGCGACACGAGCACCCTGGAAGACCCCAGCGTGTTGGAGCGGCTGGCGGCTACCCCGTCGGTGTAGATCAGGTCACCCAGACCTGAAGGTGCAGGGCGTCTTGCACGGGGAAGAGGTGGTCGGTTCTGGCGGCCACCTCGCCATAACTCTGGGCCAGGGCGCGGGCTATGTCAGCTGTGACCGTGACCGGCAGGCGCAGGTCAAACGTCGGTATGGCCTGGTCGTGACCTGAGGCCTGAAATCGTCCTAGCGCCGCCCGGGTCTCCCGCAGGTGGTCGGGACTGTGCGCCGCCACGATGACCTGTCCGCTGGGCCGCAGCACCCGCCGCGCTTCACACAGCGCCTGTGCTGGGTCTGGCAGGTGCGCCAGCACACGCACGAACAACACGGCGTCAAAACTGGCTTCGGGGAAAGGGAGGGTGTCGGCGGTGCCGCGTAGGACACCTGCGCCCGGTTGGGGGTCCAGGCCCGCCAGGTGGCCCCGGTGCCCCCGCGCTTTTAGCTCGCGCAGCAGCCGGCCGTCCCCGGCGCCAACGTCCAGCACATCCAGAGCAGGGGAAAGGCTCAGGGCGCCCAGCAGCGGGCCGTGTGGCCAGGGCTCACCACAGAGGCCAGAGAGGAGGGCGTCACGGGCAGCCAGACTCACCCTTTAAAATGTTCCTGCGCAAGAATATAGAGCGCGCTTTGGGTATCCAGCATATCTTCCAGAGGTAGGCCCTCCTCTTGCCAGAGGGCCTGAACATGCTTACAGCGGCCTACAAAGTCTTGCAGGAGGCCGCTTATAGTGCGCCTGTCCAGACCTTCTGACTTGTCATACAGCGCTTGGATGGCTTTTGCAGAAAAAGATGCCCGGTAAAATGGATGGTGCTGCGGATTGGCAACAAAAAGGAAATAGGACACTACACTCGTTCTGGCATTCAATGAAGCAAATCGTTTCTGGTGGGTTGCTGGAAGAACATTTAGAGCTGGATCAATAATGCTCCAGAAGAGGTCAGCACCCTTGAACGTGATTTGATCAGCCCACAGGGCTGTGAGTGCTTCTCGAAACAGCTTAGGGTGGTGAATGAACATGCTGCTCAGATCGTCCTTCATGCGCCAGTCCAGCAGGTTCAGTTCAATTTGAATGTTGGGCTCTTCAGTTTCACCACGTAAAAAGGATTCTAGAGCGTCTCTGGTGGCAGCTGCCCCCCGTCGTTTGTAGTGGCGCTCCTCTGCATCAAGCTGGGCCATTTTTTCGGGTAGTCTAAGAAACGCTGTAGCTCCTGCAAATTTTTGTTTATAGGTCATATTTGACTGTATCGCCTGTACCTCACCGCACCACATGTAGAAGGCAGACGGCCATAAGCCATCTGCCTCCTGGCATCTGCCCTGCTCTTACATCTCCATCCGCGTTTTCAAAAAGTTTGTCATGACCGCGCCGCGCTTGTAGAACGGGTTGTCCATGATTTTGACGTACAGGGGAATGGTCGTTTTCGGGCCCTGAATCACGGTTTCTTCCAGGGCGCGCTTCATGCGGACAATCGCCTGCTCGCGGGTGTCGTGGTGGACAATCAGCTTGCCAATCAGGCTGTCATAGTGCGGCGGAATCACGTAGCCGCTGTAGGCGTGGCTGTCCACGCGCACGCCGGGGCCACCCGCGAAGTGCACGTCGTCCATCTTGCCGGCCGCCGGGCGGAAATCCTTGTCGGGGTCTTCCGCGTTCAGGCGGCATTCGATGGCGTGACCACGCAGCACAATGTCGCCTTGCTGCAACTTCAGGCCGTAACCCGCTGCAATTTCCAACTGCAACTTCACGAAGTCCAGGCCACTGATTTCCTCAGAGACGCAGTGTTCCACCTGAATGCGGGTGTTCATCTCCATGAAGTAGTAGTTGCCGTCGCGGTCCACGATGAATTCCAGCGTGCCGGCCCCGGCGTAGTTGACGTGCTTGGCCAGGCGCACGCCGGCAGCCAGGATTTCCTGGCGCAGGCTGTCTGGCAGGGTGCTGGGCGCCTCTTCAATCAGCTTCTGGTTGCGCCTCTGAATGGAGCAGTCACGCTCACCAATGTGAATGACATGCCCCTGCCCGTCGCCCATGACCTGCACTTCTACATGGCGGAATTCCTCCAGAAACTTTTCCATGATGATGGCGGGGTCGCCAAAGTACAGCCGCGCCTCTTCCTGCGCCTGGGCAAAACCCTTGGCCAGTTCGTCCTGGGTGCGAATGATTTTCTGGCCGCGTCCGCCCCCGCCCGCGCTGGCCTTCAGCAGCACGGGGTAGCCAATCTGCTTGGCCGCCAGCAGCGCCGCGTCTGTGTCATCCAGTACGCCAGTGCCGGGCACCACGGGCACATTGCTCATAGCGGCAATCTCGCGCCCACCGGCTTTGGACCCCAGGGCGCGCATGCTCTCGGGTGTGGGCCCGATAAACACGATGCCGTGGTCGCGGCACATCTCGGCAAAATCCGGGTTCTCGGCCATAAAGCCGTAGCCAGGGTGAATCCCCTCGGCGCCGGTCATTAGGGCAGCCGACAGGATGTTGGGGATATTGAGGTACGACTGGTTCGAGGCGGGCGGCCCCACGCACACCGATTCGTCGGCCAGCAGCACGGGCAGACTCTTTTCATCGGCGGTGGAGTACACCACGACCGTCTTCACGCCCATCTCGCGCGCGGTGCGAATAACGCGCAGGGCAATCTCGCCGCGGTTGGCGATCAGGATTTTTTTAAACATGTGCTTGCCTCCGGCAGAACGTCAAAGCATCCAAGGGTCAAAGGGTCTAAGCAGGTGCAGCCCTTAGCCACTTGGACTCTCTGACCCTTGGCCTCACTCAATGATGAACAGCGTTTGACCGTACTCGACGGGCTCGGCGTTTTTCACCAGAATCTCGCGCACCACGCCGCCCATCTCGGCTTCGATCTCGTTCATCAGCTTCATGGCCTCGATGATGCACAGCACCTGACCAGCCTGAACGGTGTCCCCCACCTTGACGTAAGCAGGCGCGTCGGGGGTGCTGGCCGCATAGAAGGTGCCCACAATCGGCGCCTTGACCGGCGTGCCCTTGCTGGCGGCGGGGGCGGCAGCGGGTGTGGGGGCTTCGGTGGCGGGCGCTGGGGCGGCACTGGGCGCGGCGGGCGCCTCAGGGGCAGCGAGCGGGGCCACCGGGGCCGGGCTGGCGGGCGCCGGGGCAAAGACGGGCGCGGGGCCGGCCACCGGCTGGGGTGCAGGCGCGCTGGGCACCCCGGCGGCCTGGGGGCCGCGCTTGAGGCTTAGGTCAAAACTGCCTGTCCGGAGGGCAAATTCACGCACGTCGGCGTGTGTCAGGGCGGAAAGAATCTGTTTCAGGTCGTCCGGGTTCATGGCCCCTCCTAGGTGTGGTGGTGAAGCACGGGTCGTGTGGTATCGCCTCATCATGACGGGTTGGGCAGGCGCGGGGGTGTCACCCGCTGCCTAACGCCCGTTAGGCTGCACCGAGTCTAACGGCAAAGGCGCGCGCCGCCCCCGAGTCTTTTCGGCAGGCGGCGCGCAGACACCAGGCTTAGGCCCGGCTGAGGTACTGGCCGGTGCGGGTGTCCACCTTGACGCTGGTGTCCTGTTCCACAAACAGGGGCACCTGCACGGTGGCGCCGGTTTCCAGCTTGGCGGGCTTGGTGCCGCCCGAGACGGTGTCGCCGCGCACGCCGGGGTCGGTTTCCACGATTTTCAGGATGACCTGGTTGGGCAGGGTGATGGTCAGGGCCTTTTCGCCGTACATCGCCACTTCGACTTCGGTGTTTTCCTTCATGAACTTGGCGGCGTCGCCCACCAGGCTGGGGGGCAGCGTCACCTGCTCGAAGGTGTCCATGTCCATGAACATGAAGTCGTCGCCGTCTTTGTACAGGTACTGCATCGTCTTGCCTTCAACGTAGATGTCCTGCAGCTTTTCGCCGCTGTTGAAGGTACGGTCCACGATGGAGCCCGTTTCCATGTTGCGGAACTTGGTGACCACCTTGGCGCCGCCGCGCCCCATCTTCAGGTGCGAGTAATCCAGGCATTCCCACAGGCCGCCGTCCATCTCTACTTTGGTGCCGTTCCGCAGTTCCGTCACGCTGATCATGTGTCTCTCCTTTGGTCTTCTGGCCGGGGCCGCCTCCAGGCACGCTGGGGGGCCGCGCGGCAACGCCAGAGAGTCTAGCAGAGGCCCGCCTGACCCTTCCACCGGCCGGCGTGCCTTTTCTGCTATGCTGTTCCGGTTGCCGCGCCCGTCCCCGCCCCCAGGCTGACTGACAGCCGGAGCGCGGCGGGGCAGGGCGGCGAAGCCCTAACCGCAAGGAGAACACAGCACATGGAACTGAACGCCCAACCCCGCAGCAGCCAGCAGAAACTGGCCGAAGGCATGATTCCCGCCGTGGCCTACAACAAGGACAAGAACGTGTCCTTTGCCATTGACCGCAAGGCGTTTGACCGCGCCTTCCGTCAGCACAGCACCACCGGCCTGTTTGACATCACCCTGGAAGGCGGCGAAACCTTCCCGGCCCTGGTCAAGACTGTCCAGATGGACAAGCGTAGGCGCGTGCCTATTCACGTGGATTTCTACGTGGTGACCTACGGCGAGCCCGTGACCGTGTCGGTGCCGGTCCACACCAAGGGCAAGAGCCAGGGTGAAGTCATGGGCGGCCTGGTGGACGTGGTGATTCACAACCTGTCCGTCGTGGCCCCCGGCCCCCGCCGCATCCCCCAGGAACTCGTTGTGGACGTGACCAAGCTGAACATCGGTGACCACGTCACTGCCGGTCAGGTCAAGCTGCCTGAAGGCGTCAAGCTGGCTGCTGAAGAAGACCTCGTGGTCATCAGCGTGCTGCCGCCCCGCCTGTCCGACAGCGAAGCCGCCGCCGAGCAGCAGGCCGCCCAGGTGGCCGGTCTGGTGGCCGCAGGCGAAATCAGCGAAGAGGCCGCGACGGCCATCTTGGAAGGCGACGCGACTGTGGAAGAAGCCAAGGCCGAAGCCGCTGGCGACGCCACCGAAGCGGCCGACGACACCAGCGAGAAGAGCGAAGAGTAAACGCACTTTCCAGAGGCGAGGCTCCCATGAGGGGCCTCGTCTTTTCATTAACTGGGAAGAGAAAGGCTAGGGCCAGGACAGGTGTGTCCAAGTCTGCGGCGCAGCGCTTCTGATGGTTGACCTGTCGGCGACCAGATGGCCTTGCGGCTTGGCCGGGTGTTGACCTGCGACAGGACGACAGCTTGAGCTTCCTCTCCAAACTCCAACTGAATCGTGTGCAAGCAGGGTTCAATTCGAACAGGACGACAGGAAGCGTGTTCTGGGCCTGGAACGGGCTCTTTCCCGATTTGTGACCGGAACAGACCGAACTCGGGTCAGCGGCTGAAGCCAACTTGCGAGAGAACCCAGAGGCATCGATCAACCGTCGATCAGAGCGCCATAAAAAAGCCACCCTGGGTATTCCCAAGGTGGCTATAGGAGTTTTCCCTTTATGCAGGTTGCATCTGAAGGCCCAGGGTGTCTGGGTTGGGGGCCTCCGTCGGCGGTGCGCCCAGGACCACGCGGTTCTGGCCGGTCTGGTGCAGGGCGTTCAGGCTGTCCTCGGCCTCGCGCAGCAGGGTCAGGCCATCTTGACGGCCATCCTGAAACGCCAGGGCGATGCTGACCGTGACATTGGCGCCATCCACAGGCCGCGAAGCCACGCGCACGCGCAGCCGTTCGCACACGGCGCGGGCCGAGCGGGCGTCGGCAGCGCGCAGGACCAGAACCAGCTGGCCGTCGTCCAGGCAGCCCAGCAGGTCGTCGTCCCGCACGGCACCCAGAATCACCCGCGCCACGTGGGCGAGGCGGTGAGGCTCAGGGGTGGCGTCTGCCGGCACGCCGGGGTGCGGAGCGTCCAGTCCAATCACAGCCACACCCAGGCCCTCGGGACGGCGCTGAGCCTGGCGGGTGAGCCAGCGTTCCATCATGGCGCGGCCTGGCAGGCCGGTCAGGGTTTCGCGCCCGGCGTCGCCGTCGCCCAGCAGATCGCGGCGCAGGTCGCCCAGGGCGCGGTGGGCGGCGCTGTGCTGGCCAGCCAGCAGGACCGCGCCGCCCAGCAGCAGTTGCAGCACCGCGCCCACGACCGGCTGCTGCAGGGCGCCGGGCGTCAGCAGGACGTGTGCCAGCAGCAGCGCTGCGGTGCTGCCCAGCGCCAGCAGGCTGAGGGGCAAGCTGACCCGCCGTCCCAGCAACCAGAGGTGCGAAGCTAGCAGCACGGCGGCCCACGGTCCCAGGCTGCCCAGCACCTGCATCTGCGTTTCGGCGGGCACCCGGAACAGCACATGCCACAGGTGGCCCAGCACATACCCCCAGGCGCCCAGCAGCGTGAGCACATGCAGGGTCCGCAGCTGAACGCGCGTGACCGTTAGGGTCAGCAGCAGGCCGGACATCAGCACACTGAGCAGCGGCAGCGCCCAGCGCTCAAAGCCGTCCAGCGGCACGTAGAGCAGCCGCACCAGCATCGCCAGCAGCACCGCGCCCAGCAGGCGGGCGTTTAGGGTGCGGCGGTCCAGCGGGCGGGTAAAGGGGCAGGCAGCGCGCCGGGCCTGGAAGTCAGCGGTGGTAGGGAGAGAGAAACGGCGCATCCTGCCCGCAGTTCAGCATGCCCACTCTCACCGGAGCCTGACAGCGCGGCTTATAGGGTGCCCAGGTGCCTTGAGAAGATCTTCATGTGCTGGGGGCCGGGGCTAGAACGCGCACGCCCGCTGCCTCCAGCGCCGCGCGCAGATCACGCGCCAGCTCGGCGGCCTCGGCGCCGTCGCCGTGCAGGCAGAGCGTCTGGGCGGGCACACGGACCCATTCGCCCGTCACGGCTTGCACCTGGCCCTGGCGGGCAATCCTGACCCCCTGCGCCACCGCCGCCGCATGAGGCAGCAGGGCGCCGGCTTGCGAGCGCGGCCAGAGTGTGCCGTCCAGGGCGTAGCCACGGTCAGCAAAACCTTCGCCCAGCGCTGTCAGGCCCAGCGCCCGCGCCCCGCGCAGCATCACGCTGTCGTCGCCAGCCAGGCCGTAGTACAGCGGCAAGCCGCTGTCATGAGCCGCTTGGGCAACGGCGCGGGCCAGTGCTGGGTCCCGCGCGGCCATGTTGTAGAGCATGCCGTGCGGTTTGACGTGGCGCAGCGTCACCCCCTCGCGCGCTGCCACCGCCTTGAGCGCTTCAATCTGCTCCCGGACGAAGGCCGTGACCTCGGCGGGGGCAAAGTGCAGTTCGCGCCGCCCAAAGCCCTCGCGGTCTGGAAACCCAGGGTGGGCGCCGGCCGCCACCCCGTGACGCGCGGCCAGACGCAGGCTGTCCCGCATGGTTTCGGCGTCGCCAGCGTGGCCCCCGCAGGCGATGTTGGCGCTGGTCACGAACGCCATCACGGCTTCTTCGTGGGCGCTGCCCTCGCCCAGGTCGGCATTCAGGTCGGTGCCAGTGTGCATGGGGGCAGCATACGGGCTGGGCCGCCGGCCGCTGGAGTGTGTGACAGGCCGACCCAGCTCAGAAGAGCAGTACGGGTCTGAAGGCAGACAACCCGATGGGCCGCACCGTCATGAAGACCAGCCGGAAAGAGGGTGCCGACCTGTCACCTGACTCGGCGACCCGGGCGTCTCTTTATCCAGCCTGGGCGGCGTACCACAGGCGCAGAGCCGCCTCGGCCTGCCGCAGCCCCTGTTCCTGCTGCCAGAGGGCGGTTCGGGCGGCGGCCGTGGGCACCGGTTCAAACTGCACCTGGTTGCCAGGGCGCAGCTGTCCCAGCCGGGCGAGGTCGGCCTGAATCACCACCAGCGGCGCTGGGTAGCCGCCGTGGGTGCCGGCGTCGGGCAGCAGCACGATAGGCTGCCCCCCCGGCGGCACCTGCACCAGGCCAGGTACGTTGGGCACGCTGGCGCGCGTGGGGTCGTGAGGGGCCGGTACGCCTTCGGTCAAGCGCACGCCCATGCGGTCAGCCTGCGCGCTGACGGTGAAGGTTGGGCCACACAGCGCCGCCAGCAGCATGGCGGTCGCGTCGGGGGTGGGCACCACCCGCAACCTGACATTGGGGCCGGTGGGGGTCTGCACCTCCGGCGAGAGAAAAGCGCGGGGGGGCTGCACACTTGGCCTGTCGGCCCAGGTCAGACGGTCACCCGCCCGCAGCACTCGGCCCTCATAGCCGCCAAAGCCGCTGTAGACATCGGTTGAGTGGCTGCCAAATACCTCCTGGCCGTTGAGCCCTCCGCGCACCGCCAGAAAGGCCCGCGCGCCTGCCGGTGTGCCGCGGAGGTCCAGCCGTCCGCCAGTGGGCACCGGGACGGCCCGCCACAGGGGGAAGGGCTGTCCGTCCAGCAGCGCCTCGAAGGGCGCGCCGCACAGGCTGACCAGCGCCCCAGCGTCAAAGCGCAGTGCCGGGCCGCCCAGGGTTACCTCCAGGCCCGCCGCGCCGGGCGGATTGCCCACCAGGGCGTTGGCCAGGCGCCGGGCCACCGGGTCAGCTGCACCTCCAGCCGGCACCCCCAGGGCACGCACGCGGCGGCCTGCATCCTGCACGGTGGTGTGTAGGCCGCCGCGCAGGACCTCAAGCACGGGCGGCCTCAAAGCGCACGCGGTCGCCCGGCTGCCACAGCACCGGCTGGGGGCGGGCCGGGTCAAAAAGGTTCAGGGCTGTATGACCAACGACCCGCCACCCGCCCGGTGTGGCCCGTGGGTATACGCCAGCCCACGGCCCGCCCAGCGCCACACTGCCCGCTGGCACCCCAGCGCGCGGGGTGTCCAGGCGCGGCATCTGGAGGGCCGTGGGCAAGCCTGTCAGAAAGGCGAACCCCGGTGTGAACCCCAGAAAAGCCACCTCCAGCGGTGCGGCGCATACGGCAGCCACAAAAGCTGCCTCACTCAGACCAGCATGCGCGGCGCACCACGCCAGGTCGGGGCCGCCAAATGTCACCGGCACGGTGAGGGTCTGGCCCTGGGTCTCGGTCTCGGGCGGCAGGGTGGCCAGGGCCGCGCGCACTGCTCCAGCCAGGGTGTCGGCTTCGGTACAGAGCGGGTCAAACAGCAGGGTCAGCTGGCCCAGCGCGGGCACGCTGTCCAGCAGGCCAGGCAGCCCCTGCCTCGTCAGGTGGCGGTGCAAGCCACGCGCCCGCCCAGTCAGGACCACCAGCGCCGCGTCCCCTAAAGGCAGAAAGGTCACCGCCGACATATCGAGGCATCATGGCACGCGGGTGCCCCCTGTCCTGCTCTAGGCTGGGGCATGACCCGCCGCGTCCGCGCCGTGGCTGTGCAGCCCCAGTGGCACGCCAGCGACTTTACCAGTGCCCGGCGGTTTCGCGCCTGGCTGCGCGCCCAGCTGGAAAGCAGCCGCCCGCACCTCGCGCCTGACCGTCCCAATCTGGTGGTGCTGACCGAACTCAATGGCCTGCCGCTGGTGCTGCGCGGCGGCGGCTGGGCGCTGGGGCTGGGCACCTTTCAGCGAGTGATGCTGGCGCTGTTTGTGGCCCGCCTGCCCCGCACCCTGCCCACGCTGCTGCGCGAACGGGTGTCGCCTGTGCGCGCCCTGCAACTGGCCGACATTGACCGTAATACGGCGCTGTACCTCCAGACATGCCGTGACCTGGCCCGCGAGTACGGCGTGTACCTCTGCTGCGGCTCGGCGCCCATGCCCCGCTACGAGGTCCGTGGAGGCCGCTTGCGGCGTGCGCCGGGCGTCCTGACCAATCAGACGGTGCTGTTTGACCCCCAGGGTCAGCTGATTGGCACCGCCGACAAAGTGCACTTGACGCCCGATGAGGAAGCGGATGGCGTGGACTTGACCCCCGGCCGCCTGGAGGAGCTGCGTGTGTTTCCGACTCCGGCCGGTGACCTGGGGGTGGCGATCAGCCTGGACGCGTTCCGGGCCGACGTGATTGCCCGTCTGGAGGCCCAGGGCTGCACCGTGCTGCTTCAGCCGGACGCCAACGGCGCGCCTTGGACGGCCAAGGAAGGCCTGCCCCCCGACCCGGCCCATGTGCGCGACCAGCCGGTGGCCTGGCTGGAAAGCAGCTGGCAGGTGACAGCCACCAGCTCTCAAATTCGGTATGCCGTCAACCCGATGGTGGTGGGCAACCTGCTGGACCTGACGTTCGACGGCCAGAGCGCCATCACCGGGCCAGCAGAGGAGGCCAGTGCGCCGCAGAGCTACGTCCTGACCGAGCCTCGCCCCGGCTTTCTGGCCCTGGCTCCGTGGGTGGCCACCGGCGAGTCAGAGGCGCTGCGGCAGACCGGTCGGCAATTGGCCGCCCACAGTGGATACGCCCAGGAAAACGCCTACCATCAGACAGTCCTGAGTGCGGACCTGACCTTGCCTAAGAGCCACCTAGCGCCGCCGCCCCCTACGGCCCACGAAGAAGCCCTGCGCGCCCTCTTGCGTGGTGAGGTGCAGTGGCCGCGCCGGGCACCACTGATGGTGTGGGCAGCGCTTCTGGGCGCGGGCGTTCTGCTGCTGCGCCGTTGGCGTTGACAAGTTCGGCCCTCCCTCATATACTTCCCCTCGCGCTTAGGACAACCGACAGCGCGCCCCGCCAGAAGGGGGGGTTGGCCGAGTGGTTGAAGGCAACGGTCTTGAAAACCGTAGTAGGGCAACCTACCGGGGGTTCGAATCCCTCACCCCTCGCCAAGTATGACAACCCACAGACGGTATGGAGAGATGGGTGAGCGGCTTAAACCAAGCGTTTGCTAAACGCTCGTAGGGGTTATTCTCTACCGCGAGTTCGAATCTCGCTCTCTCCGCCAACTGTCATCTCGGATGTGCCCGTAGCTCAGCTGGATAGAGCGTCTGACTACGGATCAGAAGGCCAGGGGTTCGAATCCCTTCGGGCACACCACAAGGAAGATCCGCCGCAAGGCGGATCTTTTGCTGTTTATCACTGTCGTGGTCAGACTACAAAGACGCCCACCAAGCCCGCAGGCTGCGTTCGGTCAGCATTTCTTCTGCGACTCGGCGGTTGTTGGCCAAAATAGGATCAACCCGCTTCTGAATTTCTTCTGGCAGCCAAGCCAGATCGGTTTTCCTGTGTCTCTTGTTTTCTTGTACAGCCAAACCGTCAGGGCGGTTAATTCGCATACGTGGATCATCAAGGCCATTTAACATGGCCAGGTAAGCCCCAACTGCTGGGACGACCGGCGGTAAGCCAGCTCCTTGGGCCTTCAAAGCGGATCTGGCCGCCATTGCGATCCCAGGCCAATCTAAGTCTCCTACGTAATCGATGCGCTGCAGGGGTTGGCCGATTTTCTGGCGATAAGCCTCTGACTTCTGGATATCTGCGAAAGCGAGTACAGAGCGCTGAAAGTTGCCGCCCCCGCCGAAGGCAATGATGCCGTAAGGTCGCTTGACCAGGGTTTTTAGGACGCTAAGGGCCAAGTTATATGGCTCTTCGTTTTCGAAAACTAATGCCAAAGGCGGGCCGTCAAGAATCTCATGGGTCAGTGGGAGCGTGGCCGAAGCGCAGTTGAGCAGCGAAGAACTAAGCTGCCCACTTTTGAAGAGCGAGCCTTTGAGTAGTTGTCCCAAACGTTTATCGTCTCCGGTCAACTGAATAGAACGGTGCCTGAGGGTAGCGGCATCTTCGAACCACCCTTCCATGAGCCCTTGCTGGACTTTGCGGAGAAAATTGTCGTGCGCCTCGTCTAACGTTTCCAAATCCAGAATCCATTCCAGTTGTGGATGCCAGTACTCCGTTTTCCACCAAGGGTGGCGTGGTGGTTTTGGAATCCGGACACGAGTAACTTTCTTTGGCAGTCGCGGGATACCAGAATCATCCCATTGCTGGCCATTTTCAGCTGGCAAGTTAATGACGCCCTGCTCCTGTGCGTAGCGCAAAGCCTCTCGGAGCCACGCGCGCCGATCTGGGATGCCTGGGCGGTGGGCGAATACCTGCGTGAATTCGGCATGCAGCTGCTCTAGCGAAATCGTCTTGGTTCCTGGCCGCAGCTTAAGCTGGCGCAACCGCTCAGTGAATTCATCGTACCAGCGGGGGTCTACGTCAGTTCTGGGGGTTTCACTCATCGCCTGGCTCCTGTTCTATGCGGCCTAACCGCACGACCTCTACAAGGCTGTGGCCCGTGCCGGTGTGCCGCTTCTCGTTGCGCAACTGCACCACGTTGGGCATGGTGCGGACGGCTTCTAAGTCCTGCACGCCTGTCGCGTAAATTAGCTGAATGGACATCGCGCGCGCCATGTCCCGCTGCAAGGTCAAGAGCTTGACGCGCGAAGAAGCCCCCACTGGATTGTCGAGAATCAGGGTGCCGGTGAGGGATAGGGGCTGTGCAGATACCACCTGGGCCCGCTCGCGGGCGCGCTGACGGGCAAGGGCGCAGTACAGCAGCACCGCACTCGTCAGGCGCTCGCCGCCACTTTCTTTAGCCATCATCGTGATGGGCAAGTGCTTAGGCGGCGCGTCCACATCGGGAAACAGCACCTCAACCCGGATGGGATGGGCGAGCTTGCGCACGGCCCGCTGGACCAGGTCTGGGCCCTGGAACTCGGTCTGGTCTCTCACCATGTCGTTTAGAAGGTTGCCAATTAGTGCTCGCCGTTCGCTCTGAGGTAGGGGAGCCGGCAGTGTGATTTTTAGAAAGCGTTGCCCGCTGAGGGTGCCCGCGCCTTCGGGCAGAACCGAGTTGGACGAGAGGCTTTTCAGGAGGCCGGTGCCGCGCTCGGCCAGGCTGAGCGTTTCTGTAATCAGTAGCTCCCGATGTTTGTCTGCGTCCTCAAGCGACGCTTCAATGGTTCGCCGACGCAGATCCAATTCGTTGTACACCTGGTCGGCACTTTGTTCCAAGTCTTCCGATGACCAGTCCGAAAGCTTTTTGGCCAACTTGATCGTACTGCCTGCCAGGGTACGGTCAAAGGCCCGGCCCGCCGTCTCCTGCCGCCCTCTCAGGTCGTGCCAACGGTTCTGCTGTTTGTGCAGCGTGGAAGCGAGGTTCTCTACATGAGCTGCGAAGCCTTGATCGGCCGGAGGTTCGCCGGCTGTCTGCGCCGCTGCCGTCCGTTCTTTCAATAGGTCGTCGTATCGGTCAAGCAGTTGCCTAAGTGTTATCTGGTGGTCTGTCCAGAGACGCCGCGGCTCCTCAGCGGCTTTGCTGGCTTTTTCCATCTGCTCAAGCCGTTCCTCCAGCCGGTCCAGCGCGGCGCTTGCCTCCTCGCCTTTCCGCTTTGCCGCCTGAACGCGTTGCCACAGGCTCGTCGAGTCTAGGGCCTGCTCGTCAGGCTCAAGTGTGCGCTTGAGCTGAACGTACTGGCCTTGATGATGCTCAAGCTGTGTCTGCACAGAGCGCCAGGTCTGCATCATGCGTTCTTTGGCTGACAGTGCCGCGTCCCGCGTCCACTCAATATCCTGAATCCGCTGCTGAAGGCGGCCCTTATCGTCTAGCGTCTCAAGGGCAGCGCGCACTTCCAGTTCGGGGATGTGCGGGGGGCACGTTTGCTGAAAGGCCGTGCGCGTGGCCTGAAGGTTGTCTTGCGCTGCCTGCAACTCAGCTTTGAGGGCGTGCCCCTGCGTTTTCTGGTCAATGCTGCCGCACAGCAGACTGTGACGCTCCCGGCAAGCGTCTACATCGTCCGCCGTTGGTGTGGGCAGGGCGCCCTCCAAGTAGGCCACAGCGCGCGCTTCGTGGAGTGCAGCGGCAGCCGCCTGATCTAACTCCTGTGCGGCCCCCCGCAGTTGACGGGCGTGCGCCTCCTGCTCTTTGCTGCGGCGCTCTGTCTCGTCGGCCTGCCGTTCAAGGGTCCGCACGTCCGCTTCGTCCTGGAAGATGCTGAGTTCAAGTGCCGTAGCTTGCGCTTCGTCTCCGTAGAGTTCGAGGTGAACCTTCAACCGGCTTGTCTGCTCCAGAATGAGGCGGCTGCGTGTCTGGGCCTGCTCCAATTGCTGCTCAAGCTGTTGCTGACGCGCGCGCCGAACGTTCTGCTCGCCAGCCAGTTCGCTCAGGTGGGCCTGGGCGGCCTGCCAGGCTTGTCGGCTGGCCGTGACCTCTGCCTCCTGCGTCTCGAAAAAGCCCTGCGGATAGCGCTGAAGGTAAGTGTCTAGCCGGTCGCTTAGCTCCCGCAGTTCATGGCCCTCGGCCTGAAGTTCATCGCTCCTGGCGCGCAGAGTCTCCAACTGCTGCTCGCGCACCAGGGCTTCGCGCCGTCCGGCCTCCTCATCAAAATGGGCGTCGCTGGTGGGCCCGACGACAAACCGCTGGGTGCCCTCGGGCAGAGTTGCCCGGAAGAGTGGCGTGCGGGCTGCCACCACCACAGGGGCGTCCAGCGTCAGCGCCGCGCTCAGCAGTGCGGTTTTTGCTCGGTCGAGGTCCCGGTCAAGAACGAGAACACCACGCACCAGTTCGGGGGCGCGCTCTATGAATTCCTGCGCCTTCGCCCGAGTCTCTATTTGGGCCACATGGTCCCAGCCGGACCAACTGCGTACGCTGGCCTCTTCCAAGGCCGCCCGCACGGCCACGACGTCGCGGGCGGGTGGCAAGAGCGACCGTGTATGCAGGTGCTCCAGAATTCGCTCTTCTTCTGTCAGCTGGGCCTGAACGTCCAGCCGCCGCTGGTCCGTGTCGGTCCGCTGGCTGCGCAATAGACGGGCCGTTGCCGGCGAGAGTGTGTCGAGGTCTGGGTCGTTCATCAGGGCGCGGCTCAGCATGGGGTGCAGGGTCAGGGCGTCACGTTGCCCGCGCGCGTCCTCCAACTCGGCGCCGGCCCGGTGATGGCGGTCTTCAGCAAGTCGCTCCTGACTTTCTGCCGCCAAGCGGCGCTCCGTCCACGCCTGGGCTTGGTCTTCCAGCAGGCGCCGCTCGCCCCGCAGGGCCTCACGGCTGAAGTCTGTTGCTGCCTGCTGCTCTTGCCAGCGGGTTAGGCCTTCAGCCAGTGGCTCATCGGGCTCTAGGGTGCCTTGCTGACGCAGTGTGTCTATGGCCAGGCGCCGCTTGTCGAGTTTCTGGCGGTCATTTATGGCCCGTTGGGCTGCCCGGCTCGCTTGATTCCTTGCGCCCTTGGCGTCTTTCTGGTCGTGCTGGACGGTTTGTTCAAGGGCCTCCGCGTCCAGGCGCTTCTGGCCTGCCTCAGCACGCCTTGCCTCTGCCCTGGCCACCAGCGCCCCGGCCAGTTGACGGGCCGCGACCCGAACATCGGCCCATTCGGGCTTGAGCGCCTCATTCTCTCTTTGCAGCAGCGCTTCGAGGGTCCGCAGTCGGCCTTCACTGCGTTCAACCTCTAGCAGGCTGGGGGCCAATCGCCAGACCTGCTGGGCCTGGTCAGCGGCGGCATAGCGGGCCTGTTCTCCCTCACTTTCCTTTTTGAAGTGTCCCGCCTCTTTCGTGAGCCGCAGTCGTTCTAAAGCAGTGGCGTGGTCCTGGTGTTCTTGCTTCGCAAGCCCGAGCCGCTTCTTCTCCTGCTTCGCTTCCTCAAGGCGCGCTGCCAGGCTGACCACGGCCGCCTCCGCTTCGGCTCGCCGCCGCTGAGCATAGGTGTGAAGCAGCTCTAGACGCGCGGCCAGTTCCCCCAGTTGGACGCGGGCCAGGTGCCGCTCGGCCGAGACGCTTTGAATCTCCTGCACATGTGGCAGCAGCGCGCGAATCAACTCAAGGCCCGGCAAGTGCTGTTCGAGCCGCTTCTTAAGGGACTCGCTGTAGGTGGTCAGATTTTTGGCCACCCCTTGCCCATGCTCAGGATTCATCGCCAGGTCGAGGAAAAAGTTGACGAAAGCGTCGGATTCCCGGAAGCGGAAGAGGTCCTCTGCGCCGCCTTCACGGGCATTCATGACCCGCTGATAGCCGAAGAGGTCCGGGTCAATTCGCCTCTTGTCGAGCATTCCCTGCCATTCCTGCAGCAGGTGGGTTTCGTGGGCTTCGGCGCTCGGATGCGCTGTGGTGAGGTTCTGCCAGGCCTGTTTAAAGCCATGCATGGTGAGGGCTCGACCGCGCTCGTCCTGTAAGGGCAGGCGGTCTAGAGTGATAGCGCCTTGTACGCGAGACGCGAAAAACAGCCGTTCCAGTGTATTTGGGTCCCGCGGATTCCACTCGTAGAACGCGCCGGTCAGAAACCACTGCGGCAGATCATCCTTAGCGACGTCAAGCTGCCACTCGGCGACTACGACCCCACGCGTTTCAGGCAGCACGTAGTCTTCCAGCAGGCGGTCACTTTGCCCCGCCTTGCCCAGAAATTGGCGGCGGTTGGGTTGCAACAAAGAGAAAAAGAGATTGAGGATGGAC
Organism: Deinococcus betulae; assembly: GCF_020166395.1. Classification (NCBI taxonomy): domain Bacteria; kingdom Thermotogati; phylum Deinococcota; class Deinococci; order Deinococcales; family Deinococcaceae; genus Deinococcus; species Deinococcus betulae. The sequence goes on from NZ_JAIQXU010000023.1 coordinate 26,388, forward strand.
GATTTGCCGCCGCCGTTGCGCAGCCACAGCGTAGAGTCGATGGGCCGCCTAGATTGGTCGTGAAAAGGAATGGTCACGTCGTCAAACCGGGCCTTAGGGTGGCCGACATTGATTAGGCGCAACTTGGTTAGACGCGGCATCAGCCCTCCTCTGCGGCAGGGGTCAGAGCCCGCTTAACGGCGGCGTGGACCCGGCTTGCCGCGTAGTCCTGTACCAGCACCTGATAGCGCCATAGGGGCCGGTACGTCTGGTCTTTGCGCTGAAAACAGCGTTGCTTGCACAGATGTTCGAGCGCGTATTCGATGACGCGGCGCGTGGTCAGGGCCGACGCCCGGTGGTCCTTGGTATCGCGGTGCGCCAGACGATGCTTGTAGACTCGCCAGGCTTCGTGCAGGCCGCTGGTGTCGCTGTGGAGTGGGTCTGGGCCTTGCGCAGCCGCTTCATCCATCCGGTTCACGATCTGGCGCAGGGTGTCTTCAATTTCATCCACCGTCACGGGGTTGCGGGCCAGGGTGGCGTCGCCCAGCAGGTCGGTGGCCCGTGGATAGACGGTGGCGGCAATGGCCACATGAACCAGGCCGTCCAGCAGGCGGGTCTCCTCGCTGGCGGCGGATGGCCGGTAGGCGCTGGCCTGCGCCGCAAACACAGAGCCGGGTGCGGGGATCAGCACCATGCCGTGCTCCGCACTAGCCTCCAGAATCTCCAGCTCTAAGCCGGCCGCGACCTGCTGAACGGTCTCGCGGAAGTCAAGGCGGTCCAGATACCGAGCGAGGAGATTGCGATACTCGTCATTCCGTTGTGGGTGAGTGCTGGGCCGCAGCGCCCACTGCACCAGGCGGCCAGCGGCGTGGTGAGCGTCTTGTGATGCCGTCATGAGGTGTTCTCCTGTTCTACGTTCAGCCAGTTCAGCGTGAGTTCGTCGCCGTAGAAACCAGCCGTTTCAAACAATGTGCCTTCGCGCTCGGCCTTCAGTGGCGACGGCCGATCATCCTCGAATGCCTGAAGGGCCCTGAGCCCCAGGTATTCCAGAACGGCCTGGGGCTGCTCTTCTTGCGCTGCCGTGTTCAGGAGATCCGAAAGGCGTGTGGCCCCCCGCCCCAGGTAAGCCTGCCCTGCCGCCTGAATCTCAGGCGGGTAACGCTGCGGATCGGGCACTGCCTCTTCCCAGATCAGCGCTGTCGCCTCAGTGCTTTCGGCTGGAATGGCCCGTTTAGGCCGGAGGAGCCACGACACCAAGTCCGTGAGAGAGAAGACTTGAGGTGCCTCCACCGGCAGCAAGGTGGACCAGATTGGCAGCGCCTCATCCGGCAGTCCCTCTCTCGCCGCGTCGCCTTCAAGCGCAGTTAAGGCCTGCGTACCGGGAGCGGCAAGAAGAGGTTCGAGGACCTCGCTGAACAGGTTGGGTAGATGGGCACGCGCTCGGGGTACAAAAGCCTGCCGGTCCTGTTCGGCGAAAAAGACTTCCCGCGCTTCCAGCAGGACATGGTGAAGGTTGGTGTGGCGAATAAAGCACTCGTCAATCAGGGTGGCAATGCGCGCCACTTGCTGGGCTTTCTCACTGCCCAGTGGCAATTGCTCCAAGCGGTCACGCGCTGTTTGAACGATCTCCTGCTCGACTCGCAGCCGGCCGCTCAGGTGACTAAGCCCCTCGCTCAGCATGCGCGGCACTTCGCTCTGCCAGTCCACCCGTGTCACGTCCCGCCGTGTGTCCCGCAGCAAGCGGTCGAATTTCTCCTGCAGCTGAACCGAGCGGGCCCGCGCGTCCTGGGCAAAGTGCACTGCCTCGTCAAAACGCCCGCGGTCGATCTGGGATTTGATGACCCCTTCAAGGGCCGCCTGGGCGTCTTCAATCGCCAGATCAAGCGCGCCGAGGTACATGTTGGTGGCTTCCGTGGACAGCCGGAGGGCAAACTGCCCGCCTTCCACAAACCGCTCTTCGAGAAGGTGAAACGGCACATCGCGCTTTGCCAGCCGGTTGTTCTCGAAGTCTGCGTAGGTGGCGATGAAAGGTCGCCGGGCATCTTCATCCCTTCGCAGGCGACCCAGCAGCCGACTGACAAAGGCAGCCTGTCGCCCCCGGTGGGACGGCACGTTGGCGGCAAGGTCCATCTGATGCAGAAGGGGTTGCAACTCCTTGAAGACATCTTCTTCACTCACCTGCACGCCGAAGCCGGTGGACTCGACAATTAGGTCAAACGCCTTCAGAGCCAGCGCGATGGTGTCGTATTGCCTGGTGTCCTCGTCGCGCTTGGTGTCCCATTCGCGCAGAGCCAGGATGGGCCCTAGAGTCAGGAGAGTCCGTGAGCGCTTGGGCAGGTGCTCAGGCCAGGACACCTCTTTCTGTTCCAGTCGTGGCAGCTGGCGCATGATCTGGTCTTCCCATTCCAGAGGTACAGGAACTGGCCCAAGCTCCCGTGCCAGAGCCATCACGTCGTCAAGGTGGCTGTAAACAATGTCGGCGCAGCTTGGACATTCGCCCAGATGGGTCTGAATCTCTTCTAATTCGGCTTCGGGAAGACGCCCAGACGCGTAGGCCAGTAAGCGTTCTTCATCAATGTGAGTCATTATTCAATCCCAGCTTTTGGCCTTGCTGGAGTAAGCGTCGGCGTAAAGCACTGATTCTAGTTTTGGCCGTTCCAACCGGTATACCTTGTAAAGAAGCAATCTCTTGAGTGGAGTAGCCTTTATCCCAAAGATCCATAAGCTCTAGATCGTAGAAATCCATCCCCTGCCGTAGACGCTCAATCTCAACACGCTGCTCAATTTGTTCATGATGTGAATAAGCAAAGAGGAACGGCTCTTGGTACTCAAATGATAATTCGATTGGCTTTTCTAGATTTCGTCTAGTCCAAGCACGCTGTTTAGCTAAACGATAAAGCTCATCCTTCGACAACTTGCCTGTTAAATCGCGAAGGTGCACGGCGTCGCGGTAGAAGAAGCTAAAAGCCTCAAAGAGAGTCTGCTCAACCTCATCAGGACAGTTGATTAAACGTCGGATGACGGCGTGGACATAACCTGCTTCACGACGATACAGCTCCCGAAACGCCAGCTGATTCCCTTCAAGGATGAGCCTCAGTAGAACTTCATCTGGGAAGTCTTCCATACCTTTCAGCGTAGTCATTCTAGGCCGGTCTGGCTTTACACTTTAACATTAAACTATATGAGTAGAGGTGGGCTGTGCTTCGTCTCAGCTGAAACCAAAATCGGCTGCGCGTGGCGGCACTCTCATGCTCAAAGACTAGAGGGGTTGGGAATGCGCCTCGGTACGGCAGCCACCCTCTCGTTAGTGGCCAGCAGTGAAACTTTCTAGGCCACAGCGCTGAGTCCTTCCTTTCTCCTTTCCACCTATACTGCGGGGCGTGCTTGTTGCCGCCCTAGACGCCAGTAAAGAGTACGGCCCGCTGACCGTCTTGTCCGACGTGACCTTCGCCGTGCAGCCTGGCGACCGCGTGGGCCTGGTAGGCCGCAACGGTGCGGGCAAAAGCACCCTACTAAAACTCCTGACGGGTGAACTGATCCCAGACGGCGGCGTGGTCAAACGTGGCCCTGGTGTACATGTGCGCGCCCTGCAACAAGATCCCGTGTTTGCCCCTGATGCCACGGTGGACAGCGTCCTGAGCGCCGCTTTTCATGACCTTGACCAGTTGGAAGCTGAGCTGCACGCGGCCGCCGAAGCCATGAGCAGCGGCACTCCCGAGAGCATCCTGCACCACGAAGCGCTGCTGGAGCACTATCAGCGCCGGGGCGGCTTCGAGCGCCGGAGCCGCAAGGACGCCGTGACCCTGGCCTTCGGATTCCGGGGGCGCGAACAGGACCTGGCCTCGGGTCTGAGCGGCGGCGAGCGTACCCGCCTGGGCCTGGCCGCGCTGCTGGTCGAAAACCCCGACGTCCTGCTGCTGGACGAGCCCACCAACCAGCTCGACATCGTGATGGTCGAGTGGCTGGAAGCTTTCCTCGGCCGCTATCCGGGCGCCGTGCTGGTCATCAGCCATGACCGCACCTTCTTAGACACGGTCACGCGTGAAACGGCCTACCTCCGCAGCGGCACCCTCAAGGTGTATGCCGGCAACTACTCGACTTTCCGCGAGACGCTGGCTGTGGAACTAGAAGGCCAGGCAGCCCGTCATGCCACCGAAAGCAAGCAGATTGCCTCCCTGCAGGCCAGCGCTGACCGCATGAAAATCTGGGGCCTGGGCATGAGCAAATTGGCCCGGCGCGCCAAGGCCATGCAGGCACGAGTGGACCGCATGCAGGCCCGCGCCACCGCCGCACCACCGCCCGAGCAGCGCACCGCGCGCATCACTTTCCACGCGCCCGAAAGTGGGGACGTGGTGCTGGACGCCCGGCATGTCACCCGTACCCTGCCCGGTGGCCGCACCCTGTACCGCGACGTCAACGTGCAGATTCGGCGGGGCGAGCGCATTGCCATCATCGGGCGCAACGGGGCCGGCAAGACCACCCTGCTGCGCGCCCTGCTGGGGCTGGACAAGGGGGACGATGCGCGCGCCCGCGTACTGACCGGCGCGCGCGTCACGGTGGGCTACTACGATCAGGCCCTGCGCGGCGTGGACCCAGCCGAGACCCTGTACGACGTGGCCCGCGCCTACACCCAGAAAGACCCCGAGGCCCACGACCTGCTGGGCACCTTTATGTTTCCCTACGACCAGCACGACAAGCCCGCGCGCATCTTGTCGGGCGGTGAGCGGGCCCGGTTGGCGCTGCTCAAGCTGGCCCAGGAAGACCACAATCTGCTGGTGATGGACGAGCCGACCAACCACCTGGATATGGAGATGGTCGAGGCGCTGGAGGACGCTCTGGAGCACTTTACCGGCACTTTGATGATGGTCAGCCACGACCGCGCGTTCATTGAGGGTCTGGCCGACCGTATCTGGCTGGTCGAGGAGGGACAGTTCTACGAGTACCCCGGTTGGGAGGACTATAAGGCCAAGCACAGGAGCGTGGAGACCGAGGTGGCCCCCAAGCCCACGCCGAAGCCGACCGCGCCCAAAGGCAAGGGCCTATGGCATCTCAAGCGTGAGGTTGAGGCCCTGGAAGCCGATATCGCCCGTCTGGAAGGCGAGTTGGAGCAGGCGCAGGCGGCCCTGGCCAGCGCCTCCCCAGACGCTGATTTCGCTGCGCTGGGTCAGGCCGCGCATGACCTGGAAGTGCAACTCGAAACCCGCATGGACGCCTGGGGCGCCAAGCAGGCTGAGGTCGAGGCCAGAAGCACCTGAGAGCAGGACTCGGAAGGGTTGAGGGCCTCAATTCCTCTGGGGCAGAGACAGGGAGTGGTTGCTGAGAAGTGCACTGAGGGGGATTGTTGGCCTCAGGGTGGAAGTTGGAAACCGCTGTGTGAGTGGGTCTCAAGCGGCGTAGGCGCTGCGAACTACTGTCCCGCCCAGGCGCCATGAAGTTGAGGGTTATGCAGGCCTCACAGGCTGGAATGGAGCTGTTCCGTGACGCGGGCAACCTCATTGGTGCTCTGCCTCCCTGGACAGGGGACAGACATCTCACCCGCCATGCCTTATCTTGACCACCAGAGTCAGGATTATGCCCATCCCCCACCTGCACCCCACCCCCACCGCCGCCCCCCAGGACCGCCACGCCGCTTCCTTGCAGCGGGCGGCCGAAGCCTACCTGGCGCACACTCATCCCCGCACGCCGCTGCGACTGGACCGGGTCACCTTCAGTGGTGTGGTGTACCGCGCCGTCCCTGACCCCGCCGCCCTGCGCCTCAACCGCGCGCTGGCTGAAGAAGTGGTGCTGGTGGCGCTGGCCGGCGAAGAGGCGGCGATTCTCAGTGGAACCACGGCAGTGGCGGCCGGCCGCGACGCCCGTATGCTGCTGGCCTGCGCGCTGACGGACCCCGATGAGCAGGACACCCTGGACGCTTATCTGGCAGTCTTGCGGGGCCGCGCCAGGGCCAGACTGCGCCGCGCCTGGAGTGAGGTGGAAGTGCTGGCCGCCGGCCTGCGCGAACACGGCGAACTGGACGCCGCCCAGGTGGCCCACCGGGTGGCCTGCGCCCAGGGCATTCGCGCCAGCCTGCTGAACTGAGGCAGTGCCCCAAAGCCGCCCTGGATGCTAGACCAAGGCGGCTCTCCTTTGAGATGACGGTGCTCGGCCGCCAGCGCCATTCAAAGAGGACAGAGGCAGAGTCTCAGGGCCATCTCTGGCGTGAGGCTGGCCTGAGGGTGGGCCATAGGCCTCGTTCTCTTACCTCTTAGTCTCAGGTCGAGATTGCTCGTCTGGCACGGCTACTGCTGGCGAAATCTCTCTAACCTTATCTGCTCGCTCGGGTTTTGGAGCCTTCCTTGAGCTTGCAAGCCGCATCACGTTGGGCCGCTGTTCAGGGGCGCAGGCTGCGGGAACGGAGGTCCGTTATGAACGACACCGAAGGCCAGAGCATGGTCAGCCGCTGCGACGCCACCACCTGCCGCTATAACGAGGACATGGCCTGTACCGCCGGCCAGATTGAGGTCAGTCTGAGCGGCCAGCAGGCCCAGTGCATCACCTTTAGCCCCGCTGAGGGCACTGGTGACGCCTACAGCGCGACTGCCGACAACTAGGCCAACTGAAAAGGAGTTCAAGGCGCCGGGGCTACAGCTCCGGCGCCTTGTGTGGTGGGGTGAGTTGACTGTGCCGGTGGTGGATGCAGCGATCAGGACCCGGGGGTTCCGCACCCAGGCGGCGGAGGCAGCTGAAGGCAAACGTCACGGCCTGCCGCACCTGTTCACGCCGCTGCGCCCGGCTGGCCCGGTGCAGGGCCAGCAGCACGCCAAACAGGGCACTGGCTTCACCGCAGGGTTGGCCAGCGGCGGCCGCCACCTGCTGCGCCGCCGCCCAGCCGTGAAAATAGGCCACGCTGGCGGTGTCCCAGGCGGGCGGCCCAGCCGCGGCGTCCCCGAAGTCCAACAGGGCGGCCAGGCGCCCACCGCGCCAGATCAGCTGTCCAGCGTGCAGGTCGGTGTGGCACACCGCCGCCGGGTGCCTGACCGCCTCACGCAACTGCGCTTTGAGGGCAGTCAGCGGTGCCAGCAAAGCGCTATCGGCCTGGATCAGTGGATGTACGGTCAGGGGCACCGGACCAAAGGGCCACACCCCCGGCAGGCGGGTAATGATGCCCAGCTCAGGACGGCTGGCCTGGCCACGCAGGCCGTCTGCCCGGTCCTCCAGGAGGCCGTAACCCTCATGCGGCAGGTGGTGCAGCGCCCCCAGTGCCTCGCCCAGATCGGCCCAGCCGGCGGCTGTGGGGGGCTGGCCGTCCCCGCTGATCAGAATGTCCACGCTGTAGGGCGTCTCGCCGCGCAGCAGGCCGGTTTCAAGCACGGGGGGCACTGGCACCCCCTGCGCGGCCAGCCGCCGCTGAAGCTGCACCTGAACGCCCAGCCGGGCATCAGCCGTGCGGGCCAGCCGGGCCACCCGGCGGCCGTCCGTGTAGGCCAGGCAGGTGGCGCCGCGTGCCAGCAGGTAGGCCCCTGGCCCCAGCAGGGTGCGGGCGTCGGCCAGCGCCTGCGCTTCAGCGGGCATACAGCACCTGGGGCCGACTCAGCGACGTGTAGTCCAGCACGACTCCGGCATGCTTTTCGGGCTGGGCGTGGGCAAAATACAGCCGGTTCCCCTCTATATAGCGGCGGTTACTCGCGGCCTGTGGATCGGGCGAGCCATACCCTGGCCCCCGCGCGGCGCCGCGCGGCACCGAGACCTCAAAGGGCACCCGCAGAAACACCGAGTCGTCCCAGAAGGCGCGCAACTCGGGCCGGTGCAGGAACAGACCGTCTAGCAGGAGAATGCTGCCCGGCTCGGCCTTCTGGGGCGCGGCCAAGACAGGCAGGTCGCGCTCCACATCAAAGGCCGCCGTTCGGTAGAGCCCCGAGCCGCTCGGCGACAGCGGCCGCAGCACCTCGTGGCGCAGAGCGTCCAGGTCGTACGAAGCCTCGTAAAAGCCCTGCGGCGAGTCGCGGCCCAGCTGATAGCGCACAGCGCGCGGCGCATGAAACGCGTCGGCGCTGATCCGGATGACTGGGCGGCCCAGGTCATGCAGGGCCACTGCCAGCTCATCGGCCAGCGTGGTCTTGCCGGCGCCGTCCACGCCGTCAATGGCCACACGCAGCACCGGGCAGGCCGGCTGGGCCGCCAGGCGCACCACGAGCCACGGCAAGACGGCCTGCCGGTCTGCCGCCGGCAGGACAGGGGGGGGCGCGGGCATCAGAGTTTCAGGTCGCCCTGCGCGGTCACGTTCAGCCCCTGCGCCACCTCACGTGACGCCTGCTGCCGCTCGCGGTCGAGGTAGGTTTGCGCCTGGGCCACCTCCTTGTCGAGCACCTGCATGGTGTCGCGGAAGCGCTCCAGCGCCTGCTGGCGGTAGCTGCTGATGGCGTCCAGGGCGCCGTACACATCCCGGAAGGCCGCTTGAATAATCTGCGGGTCTACGGTGGCGCTGCCCGCCTGCCGCTGAATCTCGGTGCTTTGCTGGCGCAGGAGGCTGGCCGTGCTGCCAATCATGCGCCCGGTCGTGTCGTTCAGGGCCGTCACCTGCCCCAGCACCGCCTGCTGGGTGCCCAGCGCCTGCGACACCATCAGGGCCGTTTTGAGGGCACTGACGGTGGTGGTGGTGGCGCGGTCCACACCCTTGATCAGTTCCAGGTTGTTGCGCCGCACCAGGTCCAGGGCCAGATACCCCTGAATGCTGACCGCCAGCTGGGTCAGCAGGTCGGTCACGCGCTGGCGCACTGCAAACAGCAGCTCCTCGCTGACCATGCGGGCCTTCTCGGGGTCGGTGACTTGCAACTCCTGCAGGCGGCTGGTCAGGGCCTCGTCTACCGCCCGGCCCACATGGGCGTATTGCCGCAGCTTTTGCATGGTGTCCCAGAGGTGGACCTTTTCCGTCTCGATGGTGGCGTTGTCGCGGCGCAGCTCATCCTGGCCCCGGTAGAGGGCTTCCAGAATACCGTTCAGGTGGCTCTGGGCACTCTGGTAGCGGTCGAGGTGATTTTGCACCTTCTTGCCGCCGGGCAACTTGCCGAACAGGCGCCGCGGCGTGGGCGCGCGGCTGGGGTCCAGGTCTTCCACCGTGCGGCGCAGGTCGGTCAGGCCGCGCAGAATGTCGCTGCCCTCGGCCAGGGCGCCGGCGCGGGTGGCGCGCAGCGGGCGGTCCAGCATGCGGTTGCTGCTCTGGGCGGCGGCGCGCTGCTCGGGCAGGCCTAGGTCGTGCACCGCGTCGAGCTTCCGCTTGAAGTCCGGGGTATGCGTGCCGGCCGAGAGCACGTCCTGGGCAAACGCCTGGGCCATCTGTTCCAGGCGGGCGCGGTCCTCGGGCGACAGGGGCACCATTTCTGGGGCTTCCTGGGCCTGCACAGGCGGCACGGCCTCGGGCGCTTTGAGAAGCGAATCGGGGGGAGTCAGCGGACCGCCTGGGTTGCTCATGCCCTCCATTACGCAGCGGCGGGCGCCCTGGTTGCATCCGGCAAAAGGCGCAGTGGGGAGGAGCGGTGCAAGCCGACCGCTGTGTGCGTGAGCCACCGGGGGAGGGAAGGCGTCTGACAGCGGTCCTTCGCTGCATCAATGGTGAGCAGGTGCCCCAGTTGAGGAAGGCTGCTGCGCAAGGGAGAGACCCGCCCTGCGGCGCTCCAGAGGTGTCGGGCTCTCTCTCGTCAGCTCTGGCTTCTGTCCTAAGACCCGATGCGAAAGTTGTCTGGACGCCGCTGTTTACCCGCGACGGCTCCTGCCTGCTACAAGATCTTACCCAGCGTCCGGGCGGTTAAAGCGGCAGTCCTGCCAGAACTTCACAAAATGGTCCACCTGCGCCAGAAAGCCGGGGAAGTCCTTGCTCTTGACCATGTACGAACTGGCGAAGAGGTTATATGCCTGCGCCACATCTTCCGGGCTGTCCGAGGTGGACAGAATCACCACTGGCAAGTGCCGCAGCGCCGGGTCAGCGCGGATGGCGGCAATCACTTCAAAGCCCGTCATGCGCGGCATATTCAGGTCCAGAATCACCACGTCGGGCAGGGCGCGGCCAGGGTGGCGCAGCCAGGCCAGCGCCTCTACCCCGTCCTCGCTCACGCTAATATCAACGCTCTCGGCATGTTCGCCAAATGCTTCCAGCGCTAGCAGTCTGTCGGCTGGATCATCGTCAATGAGCAGCACATGCAGGCAGCGGGTGGGGGCAGCTTTCATGGGATAAGGCAGTGTACCCGCTCCACCAAATCTTTAGATTCGGTGGGTCATCTCTAAAGATGACTTGAGATTTCTCAGAACTTCGTCAGTTTTCTGGTGAAAGCTCTCTGTCGCCTCTGTCACCCTGGAGCGCCTGGCCCATCAGGTACAGCTCCAGAATCTGGACTGCGGCGGCCTCATCCTCGTCCTCGGCCCCCAGGGCGCGGGCGCGGCGGGTTGTAAAGCGCTCGTCCTGATAGGCCACCGCGTAGCCCTTATCTTCCAGAATGCGCCCAAAGGCGCGCACCCGGTCGGCGCTGGGGCTGTGGGCGCCGTCCGTTCGCAGGGGCAGGCCCAGCAGTAGCAGGTTGGCTCCAGCAGCCTCGGCGCGCAGACGCACCGCTTTCAGGTCCAGGGGCAACCGCTTGCGGTCCACACTGCCGCGCCCGAACGCCAGGCGGCCCGCATTGACCGCAAACCCAATGCGGGACTTGCTGACATCCAGTGCCAAGATGACGGGCAGGGCCGCAGGCTCGCTCACGGCCCGGAGTGTAGCAGCCAGGCGCAGGCGCGCTACGCTGCTGGCCATGACCGCTGACCCTGTGATTCTGGCGCGCACCCAGGCGCATGTTCTGACCCTGACCCTCAACCGCCCCGACAAGCTGAACGCGGCCAACGACGAGCTGCTGCTGACCCTGACCCGCGAACTGCAAGTTGCCGACGCTACCCCTGATGTGCGGGTGGTCGTGCTGACCGGGGCGGGGCGGGGCTTCTGTGCCGGGCAGGACCTGGGCGACGTGTCGGGGCGCGACATGACCTTCACCGAGCACCTGCACCACACCTATAACCCCCTGATTCGCACGATTCGGGGGCTGGGCAAGCCGGTCATCAGCGCGGTCAATGGCGTGGCGGCCGGCGCGGGGGCCAGCCTGGCCCTGGCCGGCGACATCCGGCTGTGGGCCGCGTCGGCCAGCCTGATTGAGGTGTTTTCCAACATCGCCCTGATTCCCGATTCGGGCAGTACCTGGACCCTGCCGCGCCTGGTGGGCTACCACCGCGCCTTCGAGCTGATGGCCCTGGCCGAGCGCGTGCGGGCCGAGGACGCCCTGCGCCTGGGCCTGTGTGAGCATGTCTTTGCCGATGACACTTTTGCCGCTGACGTGCAGGCCTACGCCGAGCGGCTGGCGCAGCGCCCAGCCCACGCCCTGAAACTGACCAAACAGGCGCTGGTCGCTGCCTTGACCAGTGGCCTGGACGAAGCGCTGGACCAGGAGGCGGCCCTGCAACAGCTGGCCGGCGACCACTGGGAGCACGAAGAAGGTGTGTCGGCCTTTAAGGCCAAGCGCGCCCCGCAGTTTATCCGCGAGGGCTGAAGCCAGCAGCAAAGCGCAGGCAGAGCGGCCCGAGTGTGGCCAGGGCCGCTGGCTCCGGCTGATGAGGCTGAACTGCCTTGCTATGACAAGTGGGACAGGTGCAGCTTTCTAAGCCAAAGAGAAAGGCGCTGGGGCATTCTGCTCGCTTCCGGCGCCTTTTTCTGTCGCGTCTATTTATCTAAGGGGTCGGGGTTACGGCTGGCAGCCTTGCCTTCCTCGATGGTGTTGTCATGACGGAACTGCTTATCGCGCTCGGCTTCAAGGGCCACGCCCGCGCGGTGTTCGCCGGGCACCAGGCGGTCATCGCTGTGCTGCATGGTGGGGTCAGGGCTGGTGGGCACGCCCGCAGGACGCTCCTCTGGGGTGCGGTCGGCGGGGGTTTGGTAAGGATTACGGTCAGCGTCGGACATCGTGGCCTCCTGGGGGTGAGGGCGGGGAACAGCGGCCGGCACGTTAGGTTCGGTGCCTCCGGTGGGGAGGGGCGCTTTGGCGAGGCTCATGGGTTCAGAGGACGGCTGGGGCGTTTCCGGGTCACTGCCCAGCTCGGTCATCAGGTGTTCGCGGGCGCGAATCTCGTCCTCAACGCGGCGGATGTCATCCTGAATGCCGCCCAGCACCTCGCGGTCGGCCCCGGAATGGTAGGAGCGGCCCAGGCGGCCATACAGCGCGTCGAGTTCGCGGCCCAGCTGAAAGACCTCCATGCGCAGGCGCGCGGTGTGCGCCACTTCCTCGCCCCGGCGCTGCACCCGCTCGGCTCCACGCTTGACTGTGTTCAGGATGTTGTCCAGCATGCCTGCAGTGTGCGCCCCCACGCGCGGGCTGGGGTGAGGGCGGCGCCCACCCGTCCGGGGCAATCCTTAAAAGATGGCGTGAGGGGGTGAGTCCTGTTGGGTCATGGTGAGCTGTGGCTGGCCTGTACGGCCCAGCAGTGAAGAGGGCTGAGAAGACCGGGCCGGCGCCCTACAGGTATGCCAGGGCCCAGTCGCGCTGACCGTGGGCCACCCCGGCCCGCAGCAGCGCCACGCCGTCCGGCGCCGGGTCATGGTGGTGGGGGGCGCCGCCCAGCAGCGCTTCAAATTCGGTCAGGGGCAGCCGGGCTGGGGGGTGCAGCCGGCCCTGCACCACGCCGCCCCGCACCTCATAGACGGCCCCGTACACGTTGCCCTTGCGGGCGTCCAGCGACACCCCCTGCCGGCCCTCGCCGCGCACCAGGGCCTCAAGCGTGCTAATCCCCAGCACCGGCGCCCCCCAGACGCGCCCCAGCCCCAGCGCGTAGCTGGCCCCCACCCGAACGCCGGTATACGAACCAGGCCCAGTGCCCACCACGATCAGGTCGGCTGTAAAGGGCCGCCCCACCTCTTCAAAGAGGGCGCGGGTAGCTGCGGGCAGCAGCTCGGCGTGGGCGCGGCCCACCTCGCGCGAGACGCTGACCTCGCCGCCAGCCCAGCTGAGGGCCAGGGTCAGCCAGGGCGTGGCCGTGTCCAGGGCCAGAGTGACGGTGGAGGGTGCGTCGGTCATCGCCGGGCATTGTAAGCGGGCGGCCCCAGCAGGCGCGCCCTGTCACCCCTGCGGGAACGTGCAGCGGGGGCAGAACGAAAGCGGTCCGGTGCTATGCTCGGCTCATCATGACGAATATCGCCAAAGGGCTTGAGGGCGTCCTCTTTACGGAAAGCAAACTCACGTTCATCAACGGCACCGAAGGGATTCTGACTCACCTGGGGATTCCCATTCAGGAGTGGGCCGAGAACAGCACCTTTGAAGAACTGTCGCTGGCCCTGCTTAACGGCCAGCTGCCCACAGCCGCCGAATTGGCCGCCTTTGACGCCGAACTGAAAGCCAACCGCGCCATCCCCGAAGCGCTGGCCGCCGTGATTCAGGCGATGCCCAGGGGCGTTCACCCCATGCAGGCGCTGCGTACGGCCGTGTCGTACCTGGGCCTGCTGGACCCCCAGGCCGAGGACACCACCGCAGAAGGCCGCCGCGCCATCGCCACGCGCCTGATCGCGCAGTTTGCGACCATCATCGCGGCCATCAACCGCGCCCAGGACGGCCAAGACATCGTGGCGCCGCGCATGGACCTGACCCACGCCGGCAACTACCTGTACATGCTGAGCGGCAAGGAGCCAACCGCCGAGCAGGCCCGCCTGTTTGACATCGCCCTGGTGCTGCATGTGGACCACGGCATGAACGCCAGCACCTTCACGGCGATTGCCACGGCGTCCACCCTCTCGGATATGTACTCGTGCATGACGAGCGCGATTGGTGCCCTGAAGGGACCGCTGCACGGCGGCGCCAACGAAGCCGTGATGGACATGCTCGACGAGGTCGGCACCCCCGAGCAGGCCGAGGCCTACATCACCAAGAAGCTGGACAACAAGGAAAAAATCATGGGCGTGGGGCACCGCGTCTATAAGTACTTTGACCCCCGCTCGCGCGTGCTGCGTGACTACGCCGAAGTGGTGGCCAACAAAGAGGGCAAGAGCAACTACTACCAGATTCTGGAAACCATCGAAAAGGTCGTCGTGGACCGTATCGGGTCCAAGGGCATCTACCCCAACGTGGACTTTTACAGCGGCACGGTCTACAGCGACCTGGGCATCAAGAAGGAGTTCTTCACGCCCATCTTCGCCCTGGCCCGCATCAGCGGCTGGTGTGCCAGCGTCATCGAGTACACCCGCGACAACCGCCTGCTGCGCCCTGACGCCGTGTACACCGGCGAGAAAGACGCGCACTACGTGAAGCTGCAAGACCGTCAGTAAAAGGACGGGTGAGCAGAAGGGCGGCCTGGGTCAAACCGGGCCGCTTCCTTGTTGGGAGTTAGGGCCTCTTTCCTTCAGACAGAGACGACTTTATTCCACAGGCCACAGGACCAGCGCCCCGGTGTTGACCGGCCCGTCAATGGTCAGGACCTCCAGGCGGCAGGGCAGGTCGTCACGGCCACACTCGCGCAGCAGGTAGGTCTGGGCGGCGCGGTGCATCAGGGCCAGCTTGCGGGGAGTGACGCTCTCGGCCGCCTCGCCGTGCGTAGCGCGGGCGCGGTGTCGCACCTCGGTAAAGACCAAGGCGCCGCTCTGCTCCTGCGTCACCAGATCAATCTCGCCGCCCCGGACGCGGTAGTTCCGGGCCAGCACCGTGCGGCCCAAGGTCTCCAGATGCGCGGCGGCGCGGGCTTCAGCCTCGGCACCCTTCATGGGGTCAGGTCTGCTGCTAGGCCGGCTACCGCTAACTCAGCCGCAGCTAGGTCAACCACTGGGCCCAGTCGCTGAAGTCGGGGGCGGTGCGTTCGGCGCCTGCCGCCAGCAGGGCCTCGGCGGGGGCGGTGGTGGTCAGGGCCACCACGCGGCACCCGGCCCCAGCCGCGCTGCGAACGCCATTGACGGCGTCTTCGTGGGCCAGGCAGCGCTCAGGGCTCAGGCCCAGGCGCGCGGCCCCCAGCAGAAACGGTTCGGGGTGAGGCTTGCCGCGCGACACGTCCTCGCCCAGCACGCGGGTGCGGAAGCGGTGACCAAAGCCCAGCGCCTCCATCCCAAACGCCACGTTCACGGCGTCGGCACTGGTGACCAGGGCAAAGGGAATGCCCCGCACGTCCAGGGCGTCCAGGTAGCCGCTCAGACCCACCACTTCGCGCAGGGCGCCGGCGGCCAGAGCGCGGTAGCGGCCCTCCTTGGCGTCATGAAAGCGCCGCGCCAGAGCTTCCTCGGGCGGGGCGCCAGTCAAGCGCTCCATGATTTCGGAATTGCGCCCGCCGTCCACCTTGGTGTCCAGATCATGCTCGGTCAGGTCCAGGCCCAGCACCTCGGCGGCCACCTCCTGCCACGCCTGACGGTGAAAGTGGTTGTTCAGGGTGAGCACGCCGTCCATGTCGAACAGCACGCCGTCCGGGCGCCAGGGCCAGGCGCTCATTCCTCTGCCTCAGGACCGTGCCCCAACTCGGTCAGGAGCCCCCGGTACAGCCGCGCGGCCTGGGCGCGCACATCGTCCAGGGTGGCGTCGTCGTTGGCAAATTCGGCAGCCGTCTCCAGCGCGGCCTCCAGCACCACGCTGTAGATGGGCCAGCGCCCCGTGACCTGCGGCTGAGGGTCGTCGGCCCTGGCCGGCGCCGGGTCATCCAGCGCCTTCAGGGCCGATTCGGCGGCCATCCGCTCGGCGTCGCGTTTGCTGCGGCCCTCGCCGCCCTGGCCCAGCACCTCGCCGCCCACGCGCACCGTCACCCGGAACAGCGGTTCGTGGGGCGGTCCCTGCGGCGTGACCTCGAATACAGGCGTGCCCAGGCCCAGGGTGATGGCCCGCGCAATTAAGTCCCCTTTGGCATTCACGCCCGCCAGCATAGGCCGGAAGGGAGGAAGGCCGGTATAGCTCTGCCCCCGGAGACATCGAGGCCGGCCTGCACGTCCCGGCTTAAAACTCCAGGCGGCCGCGCGGGCCACTCAGGCGCGCCAGCTTTTCCGGCGTCCACAGCTCGTAGGGGTACATGGGGTACTGGCGCTTGAACCGGCCCACACGGTCCCAGACTTCACGCGACTCGAAAGGCACCACCAGAATCAGACGAATCACGCTGTCCTCGGCGTCATAGACATAGAAGTCAAAGTGAAAGGCCTGCTCGTTGCCCTTGTCGGTAAACAGAGGAAACGAAAAGGGCCGGTAGCGCCACGCCTTGCGCTTTTCGGTCAGAATCTGCGCGGCCACCCGCTTGAGGTTGCTGTCGGGAAAGGTTAGGCCCTCGCCGTCGCGGTCCTTAAACACGCGGTCAGGGGCGGGGGCGTCCAGCTGCACCCGCTTGAGTTCGGGCAGCGGCTTGCGGCGCTGAATCTGACCGGCGCGGCCCTGCTGTCCGGTGCGCCCCGAACCACCACCTTCGCCCGGCGTGCCCCGGCTTTGGCCAGGCCCACTCCGGCGCGGTCCGCCGCGAGTCTGGCCCGCGCGGCCACTTCCACCCGCTGTGGTTCCGCTGCTTTTGCCCGCTGCGCCGCTGCGCGCGGTCTGGGGGCGGTCGGGTCGCTGCTCGCTCCGGTCGCTGCCCGCCGCTGCGCTGCGTTCCCGCGCCGGCCGGCTGCTGTCACGTGTGGCGCCGCCGCGCCCCTGTGCGGTGTTGCGTTTCGGGGCTCGGCCCCGTGAACCCTTCTTAGGCCCCGTCATCCCTTCAGTGTAGCGGGCAGCGGGAAAGGGGAGGGCGCGGCGCGGTGAACCGGAGGAGAAGGCGCCTTTCTTTGCCCCTGCGCTGTTGCCACTTTCGCCGCGGTGCCAGCCCGCTCAGGTCATGCAGAGCATGTGCCGTCTCAGAGGCAACCCCGCCGCCATGACGACAAAGGAGCCTCCGCAGAGACTCCTTGAACTGCGCTCTTCACGCTGCGCCCGGCGCTTATTTTGCCAGGCCGCGAATAATGTTCAGGTTCACGAATTTGCTCAGGTCCGGCACGTCCCGCGCAAAGCCGGCTTCCTTGTTCAGTTCGGCGTATTCCGCCAGCGTCTTGAGGTTGATATCCCAGGTGACGCGGGTGCGGGCCAGCGCCTTGAACAGCTCGGCGCTGCCCGGCCGCTTGCCGGTAAAGGTATTGATCTGTTCGGCGATGGCCTTTTGCGCCCCCGCGTTGCTGCTGCCAATGAACTTGATGGCGTTCAGGTGCCCGCGCAGCAGGTCGGTCAGGGTGTCGGGATTGGCAGCGGCGTACTTGGTGTTCACGACCAGCACGGTTGTGGTGTAGTTGCCCCCTTCCCAGATGGCCTTTTCATTGGCAATCAGGCGGGCGCCCTGCGTTTCCATGACGGCGCCCCAGGGCTCCTGCACCAGCGCAGCGTCGACCTGCTTGGCCGCAAAGGCGGCGGGCATGTTGGCCGGGTCAATGGGCACGATGGTCACCGTGCCGCCCTCATCGCTGGCCTTTAGGCCGTTTTCGTGCAGCAGGTGGCGCAGGCTGATGTCCTGCGTGGAGCCGCGTGTGGGCACAGCGACCTTTTTGCCCGCCAGGCCCTTGACGTTGCGCACGCCACTGTCCTTGCGCGCCACCAGCACCGCGCCCGCATTGGCGGCGCCGGCGTAGACCTGAATGGGCACGCCGCGCATAAAGGCGTTCATGGCGGGGCCAGGTCCGACATAGGCGGCGTCAATGGCGCCCGCTGCAAAGGCCTCATTGATCTGCGAGCCGTTGGCAAACTCCTTGACGACCAGCTTGACGCCCCCCAGTTCCTTCTGGAAGATGCCGCGCTGCACGCCCACCAGGCCGGCGGCGTGGGTGACATTGGGGAACACGCCCAGACGCAATTCTTTGGCCTGCTGCGCGCCAGCGCCAGCGACCAGGCTTAGGGTGAGTAGAGAGAGAAACGCACGCTTCATGAGGCCTAGAATAGCAGATAAGTTGAGTTATTTTATCAACTAAGCTGGGGGCATTGGGGGTGCTTTTGAGGATAAGAGGGCACGCTGTGGCAGCCGTCTTGCGCTTTTGTGATGGGCCCCAGGTCACCACAGGATTTGAAGGCAGATCAGAGCGGGCCGCTCATCTGACACGGTCCCTCGTCCCAGCGCTATGGCGTGCTGTTGCCTGAGGCGGCTCTTACATCAATCAGGCATTGCCCTCCCAATTCAGTCAGGTCTCTGGGGCTCAGCAGGCCACTGCTGGGCCACGCTCAGCACCGCCTCCAGGCCACGCCGGGTGGCGGCCAGCGCTTCGGGCAGACGCCACACGGCCCGGTCCCGTGGTCCCACCGGATTACTGACGCCGCGCACCTCCAATGCCGGCACACCCGCCAGCAGCGCCGCATGGGCCACGCCGGCGCCCTCCATGCCTTCAGTCAGGGCACCGGGCCAGCGCTCTGCCAATGCCCGCGCCCCTTCGTGCGAGCCGGTTACGCTGCACAGCGTCAGGGCCGGCCCACAGGCAGCGCCGGCCACGCGCGCCGCCTCCACCGCGCCGGGCCAGACCGGAAAGACTGCCCCCTGGGTGCGGTCTGGCTGCACCGACAGCCCCAGGGCGTCCAGAGGCAAAAAGGTTTCCCCATCCCAGGCTCCCAGGTCGGCCTGCACAATGACGCTGGCCACCGCCAGGTCGCCCGGCACCAGGCCCGAGCCAGGGTAGGCCCCGCCAATGCCGGCACTGACCACCAGGTCGGCGGGTGTCTGAGTCAGGGCGCGTGCGGTGGCGAGCGCCGCCGCCACAGGGCCCACGCCGCTGACGACCACCCGCGCACCGGGGCCAGCCTCCAGGTCGCGCAGCCGCTCGGCCTCACCAGCGGTGGCCACCACGATCAGAACGTTCATGCCCGCAGGCTAGAGCAGGTGACGGAGGCGTGCGCGGGCTGGAGGTGGAGGCTCATGCGGACACTGGTTGACTCACCTCTGCCCATCAGTTGAAGTGGGCTGACGGCTGCGGCGTGCTCCCCTTGCTTCTGGCCCGAGGGGTGAACGGCACAGCCAGAATCCGGATAAGGTGGCCGCTATGACCCTCTTTCGGCTGGACGGTAAACGCGCCCTGGTCACGGGCGGCAGCAAAGGGATCGGGCTGGCCGCTGCCCACGATCTGGCGCGGCTGGGTGCCCACGTTACGTTGGCGGCGCGCGGCGAGGAGGCGCTGCGCCGCGCCGCGGACGCCCTGGGCGCGCGCTGCGTCGTGGCGGACGTGAGCACGCTAGAGGGCGTGCAGGCCGCCGTGGAGGCCGCCGGCCCAGTGGACATTCTGGTCAGCAACGCAGGCGGCCCGCCCCCCGCCCGGCCCAGCGAGGTGGACGAGGCCGCCTGGACGCAGGGCTTCCAGACCACCTTTCTCAGCACCGCGCGCCTGGCCACCGCCGTGCTGCCCGGTATGCGGGACCGGCGCTGGGGCCGCATTATCGCCATCACCAGTCTGACGGTGGGGCGCCCGGCCCTGACCCTGCCGGTCAGCAACGCCATGCGCGCCGCAGTCACCAACCACCTGAAGACCCTGGCGCTGGAGGTCGCCGCCGACGGCGTGACCTGTAACACGGTGGCCCCCGGCTACACCGCCACCGAGCGCCTGCGCGCCCTGCACCGCGACCCAGCCGACGCCGAGGCGCTGGCGACGCGCATTCCGGCCCGCCGCTTTGGCGAGGCCAACGAGGTGGCGGCGGCCGTGGCGTTTCTGGCCACCAAAGAAGCGGCGTACATCACCGGCCAGGAACTGCTGGTGGACGGCGGCTGGAGCATCTGACCCGTCCCACAAGCTGCAAAAGACCCCGCTTCAGGCCGGACGGGCCGCGCGTGGCGGACATTCACCGTCCTTTGATCAACGCCGATTAAGGTTTGATAGGTGAGCTGAGGTCAATCTGCCGGCCCACCAATCGCATACCTTCAAGGCAGAGAGACGGCCGCGTAGAGTGCGGCCCCGCCTTCCTAAGGAGACACGAACATGGGACCCCTCGAAATTATCCTGATTGTTGTTGTGATTGCGCTGGTGTTTGGCGCCCGCAAGCTGCCCGAACTGGGCAAGGGCCTGGGCCAGGGCATCAAGGAATTTAAGCGTGAAACCCACCAGCCCGTCACCCCCGTGACCGATGTGCCCTCGCGTCAGCTGGACCCGGTGACCGGCGCCCCGGTGGTCACCCCCGCCGAGCCGGTCGCGGAGCGCCGCAGCTGAGGAGGGCCACATGACCCACGGCACGGACCCCATCTCGGCCCTGAAAAGTGCGCCGCTGTTTGACCACCTGGACGAACTCAGAAAGCGCATCGTCATCAGCCTGGTGTTTCTGGCGCTGGGGCTGGTGGTGGCCTTTCAGTTTCGCGTGCAGCTGATCGAACTCCTCAAGGTGCCGCTGACCTATTCCACGCAGTACGCCGCCGGCACCGTCAAGCTGGTCACGCTGCAACTGACTGAACAGCTCATGCTCAGCCTGAACATCTCGTTCTGGGCGGGCCTGGGGCTGGCGCTGCCGTTCATTCTGGGACAGGTCTGGGGCTTTATCGCGCCGGGGCTGTACGCCCATGAGCGCCGCTGGGCGCTGCCCTTTGTGCTGGGGGCTGGCCTGTCGTTTCTGGGCGGCGTGCTGTTTGGGTACAAACTGGTGCTGCCGACCATGGTGCCGTTCCTGGCCGACTTTATGGCCGGGGCGGTCGAAGGCACGTTCAGCCTGGGCAATTACATCGGCATGATCACCACGTTTCTGGTGGCTTTCGGCCTGTCGTTCGAGATGCCGATTCTGGCGGTCATTCTGACCCGAATTGGCATTGTGAACCATGTGCTGCTGCGAAAAGGCTGGCGGATAGCGCTGGTGGCCATCATGGCGGCGGCGGCCATCATCACGCCCACGCCGGACCCCATGAACATGCTGCTGGTGGCCGTGCCTCTGTACGTGCTGTACGAACTGGGCGTGCTGCTCTCGCGCGTCTTCCGCCTGCCCCCGCCCGAGGAAACCCCCGCGCTGGGCCTCTGACCACCCCGCTTTTTCTGGCCTATCTCTTGCAGACAGGCCGGTTTTTTTTGGCCGGAAGCCCTACACTACGAAGCACCTATGGATCCAGTGTTCTTGCAGATTGGCAGTTTCACGATTGCCTGGTACGGCGTGCTGATTACGCTTGGCATTGTCGCGGGCGTATGGGTTGGCACGAAGATGGCGCGCGAGCGCGGCCTGAATGTGGACCTGTTTAACGACATGATCTTGTGGATGATTGTCTGGGGTCTGGTCGGCGCCCGGCTGGTCTTTGTGGCGACCTCGTGGCACCAGTTTGAGAACATTCCCTTTCCGCGCGTGCTGCTGGATATCGTCAACCTCCGCCAGGGCGGCATCTCAATTCACGGCGGCCTGATTGGCGGCATTCTGGTCATGCTGTATTACGCCCGCCGCAAGGGCATGGACTTTTACCGCTACGCCGACCTATGCGTGCCCGGCGTCGCCTTTGGCATCATCGGCGGACGTATCGGCAACATCATGAACGGAACCGATACGGTGGGGCGCGTCACCGGCTGGCCGGTCGGCTTCCGCTGGCCCGACGGCGCCCGCGCCTTTCACGACGGCATGTGTATCAAGAATGCCAACCCCGACATGGACCTCTCGCAGTACTGCCAGGAGATCGGCGGGCAACTGGTCATGACGGCCCCCGTTCACTTCACGCAGCTGTACGGCGTGATTATCGGCATCATTCTGTCGGTGGCGGCGTTCTTCTGGCTGCGCTCGCGCATTCCGGGCTGGGCGTTCTGGCAGTTCTGGCTGTGGTACTCGCTGCTGCGCGCCGGCTGGGAAGAGACCTTCCGCCTCAACCCCCTGTCGCCCAAGGCCTACCTAAATCAGGGCCTGGACGCCCCCGGCATCGGCCTATTCACCGACACGCACCTGATCAGCATTCCGCTGATTCTGGTCAGCATCTGGATGCTGGTGCGCCTGCGTCAGAAAAAGGCCGAGGTGACGGCCCCTACGCCCGCCACCGAAGCGCCCAGCGTTTAAAGGTCCGAATTCCTCGTGGCTCCTCAGGGAGCCATTTTTTTGTGCCGCAGTCTCGGCGCAGGGACTCGTTGTGCTGGATGCAGAAGGCGTGGGGGTGGCCCCTCACGGCCTCTGGGTTCTATTCAGACTGGTACAGTAACCGCCGTATGAGTGAGACAAATCGTCCCCTGGACGTGGTGATTCTGGCGGCGGGGCAGGGCACCCGCATGAAGTCCGCCTTGCCCAAGGTGCTGCATCCAGTGGCGGGCCGCCCGATGGTGGCCTGGGCGGTCAAGGCCGCGCAGGACCTTGGTGCGCGCCAGGTGATCGTGGTGACCGGTCACGGCGCTGACCAAGTTGAGGCGGCGCTGCAAGCCCCTGGGGTGGCTTTTGCCCGTCAGGAGCAGCAACTGGGCACTGGTCACGCTTTCCTGAAAGGGCTGGACGCCCTGCAGCGTCACGGCGACGCCGACGTGCTGGTGCTGTACGGCGATACGCCGCTGCTGCGGGCACAGACTCTGCGCGACTTGCTGGCCGACCACCGTGAGCGGGGCAGCGCCTTTACTGTCCTGACCGGCGAACTGCCCGACGCCACCGGCTACGGGCGCATCCTGCGGGATGAGGACGGTGCAGTGGAGCGCATCGTAGAGCAGAAAGACGCCACCCCCGAGCAGCGCGCCGTGCGCGAGTTCAACTCGGGCGTGTACCTCATGGACGGGCGCGCGCGCGACCTGGCCGGGCGCATCACCAACGAGAACGCGGGCGGCGAGTATTACCTGACCGACCTGCTGGGGCTGTACCGCGAGCAGGGTGCGGCCGTCCAGGCCTTCAAATTGGCCGACCCCGACGAGGTGATGGGGGCCAATGACCGCGTGGGTCTGGCCGACGCCCAGCGCGTCCTGCGCGCCCGCCTGACCGAGCACCACATGCGCGCGGGCGTGACCATTCCCATGCCCGAGACGGTCTTTATAGAGGACACCGTGCAAATTGACCGCGACGTGACGCTGGAACCCGGCGTCATCGTGCGCGGTCAGACCCGGATTGCCAGCGGCGTGACGGTAGGCGCCTACAGCGTCCTGACCGACAGTGTGCTGGCTGAAGGCGTCACCATTAAGCCGCACAGTGTGCTGGAAGGCGCGCAGGTGGGGACTGGCAGCGACGTGGGCCCGTTTGCCCGGCTGCGGGCGGGCACGGTGCTGGCAGAGGGCGTGCACATCGGCAACTTCGTGGAAACCAAGAATGCCCAGCTGGCCGCTGGCGTCAAAGCGGGGCATCTGGCTTACCTGGGCGACGTGAGCATCGGCCAGGAAACCAACGTGGGCGCCGGGACCATCGTGGCCAACTTTGACGGCGTGAACAAGCACCGCACGCAGGTGGGCGCGGGTGTGTTTATCGGCAGCAACTCCACCCTGATTGCGCCGCGCATGGTGGGCGACGCCGCCTTCATTGCGGCGGGCAGCGCCGTTCACGATGATGTCCCCGAAGGCGCCCTGGCGGTCGCACGCGGCAAACAGCGCACGCTGGAGGGCTGGTCACGCCGTTACTGGTCGGGCCTGCGTGACAAGGTGCAGGTGAAGTTGCCGTGGCTGGCGGGCTGGCTGGAGCGGGAAAGCAGAGAGTAAAAGGGGAGATCGGCAAGGCAGCTGACCTCTAGCCTTTGATAGAAACTGATGAAAGGGCGGCCTGAGCGAGTGCTCTGGGCCGCCCTTGCCAATGATTCAGCAGTCGAATGGGGAGCGACCCGCAGGTGCCAATATTTCCTGCTCTCTCAAGAGGCTGGCACTTCTTTTGCATGTGCTGACAGGCTGGGGTCTTCGACTCGCCGCATCACCGGGTTCAGCAGTTGCAGGGCGGCCACAGCGGCCAGCAAGAGCCCGGCCACGATGGCCACGCCCCCCGGCGCGTAGCGGGCGGCCAGGACGCCGGCCAGAGCGGTGCTGGCAGGCGAGGTGAACTGGGCAATCAGGCGGCGCACGGAAAACACGCGGCCCTGCATTTCGGGCGGCACCTGCGACTGCCAGATGCTCTGCGAGTGGGCGTTCATGGTGGGCAGGGTCAGACCCATGACAAACAGCGCGGCAGCGGCGCCCAGCACGGTCGCACTGGCCCCAAAAGCGGCGAAGGCCAGGCCCGACACCACCATCGGAATCAGCACGCCCAGCACCCGCTGGTGCTTCAGGCCGCCCCAGGTGCTGATCAGCAGGCCGCCCAGTAGGCCCCCCACGCTCTGGGTAACCGCCAGGGTCGCCAGAGCGGCTTGTAGCGTGCCGCCGCGCGCCTGCCAGTCGGCGGCGAGTCCAAACTTGACGATCAGCGGCTCCAGCACGCCCAGGTTGCTGGTGCACAGGTTGGCGACGGCAAACGTCAGCAGCAGCGCCAGCAGTGGCCGCCGCGATCCGATAAACACCCAGCCAAAGCGCATGTCCTGGGCCAGCGTGGGCCGCGTGTCGGCCGGTTGCGGTGCGGGGGAGGGCACCGACAGCCGCCAGAGGACTGCGGCGGCCAGCACGAACGTCAGGCCGTCCACGGCGTAGGCAAACGGCACGCCGTCATTCAGCCCGCTTAGCCACGCCGGGGCCGCGCCTGTGTCGCGCAGCAGGGCCGGTACCCCAATCAGCAGGGCCGCCGCCGCTGGCCCCACCAGGCCCGCCAGGCTCCAGACCGTCTGCATCAGTCCGTTGGCGCGGGGCAGGCGGTCGCGGGGCACCAGCGAGGTGTAACTGGCATCAAACGCCGAGCCGTGAAAGGTGGACACCAGGCCCATCAGTGCCGAGAGCGCCACCAGTCCCCACAGCGGGGCGGCAGGCAGCAGCAGCAGCCCCAGCAGCGCAAAGGTCAGGGCGGCCCCGGCCAGGTCGCAGGCCAGCATGATGCGGCGCCGGTCATGGCGGTCGGTCCACGCCCCGGCCAGCGGCGCCGTCAGGGTGGCCGCCAGCGTCCAGGCCAGCGCGGTGAGCGAGAGGGCCGCCGCCAGCTGCGGTTTTTGCTCGGCCAGGGGAAAGCGCGTCTGCGTCAGGTAGATGTTGAAGGCAAAACCGGCGATGGCCGACCCAATCACGCTCATCGCCTGCGACCCCCACAGCCACAAGAAGGTACGCCAGCCGTCCGGCGGCTGCAAGGAGGAGGCTGGGTTGGTCATGACCCCCAGCGTAGTCCGGTGCGCGGCCTCCCCACGATAAGCACAATGGCGGGGCCATCTGCCCTACCCCTAGCCTGAAGCATGCTGCGCCCAATCCTGTCTCTGCCGGTCACGGCCCTGCTGACGCGCGCCATGTTTCCCAACCCGGTGCGGGTGCAGGCTGAACTGGAGGCCTACCGCACCGATCCAGCACGCCAGGTCTGGGTGTGGGAGGCCCAGGGCCAGCCCGCCAGTGCCGCTGGGTTACGGATAGAGGGAAGGCACGCCACCCTCCTGCATATCGCCACCGCGCCCGGTCAAGAGCGGCAGGGGTACGGCGGCGCGCTGCTGCGTGCGGTCACTGGTCACCTGGACCTCCTGACCCTGAGCGCCGAAACCGACGACAGCGCCGCCGACTTCTACCGCCGCTGCGGCTTGACGGTGCAGGAGGTGCCGTCGCCCTGGGTGGGCCGGCGCTACCGCTGCGAGTGGCGGGCTACGCCTTCCTGAGCTTCTTGCGCTCCTGCACGGCCAACTCGTCAACTCGCTCGTTTTCGCCGTGCCCGGCGTGGCCCTTGACCCACACGAAGGTCAGGGCGTGCAGCCGCGCCTGGGCAATCAGGTCTTCCCACAGGTCCTGGTTTTTGACGGGGTCGCCGCCCGCCGTCTTCCAGCCGTTGCGCTGCCATTTCAGAATCCAGCCGTCCGTAAAGGCCTTGCGCA
The DNA here is from genome assembly GCF_020166395.1 of Deinococcus betulae. Lineage (NCBI taxonomy): Bacteria > Thermotogati > Deinococcota > Deinococci > Deinococcales > Deinococcaceae > Deinococcus > Deinococcus betulae. Next base: position 52,125 of record NZ_JAIQXU010000023.1, read on the forward strand.
GATACTGGCTGTCGGTAACCACCCGCACCTGACAGGGCCGTTTGAGCATCTTCAGACCTTCGAGCAGGCCGCGCAGCTCCATGCGGTTGTTCGTGGTGCCTGCCTCGTGGCCGCTCAGAACCAGCTCCTTGCCCTTGTAGTTCAGGATGGTGGCCCAGCCGCCATGCCCCGCCTGGGTGTCGCAGGCGCCGTCGCTGTACAGGTCCACGTTTTCACCCTGAATAGGCTGCTCGGGCTGAATGCCGGCCTGGATGGGCAGGCGGTCACGCGCCGCCGCCTGCGCCTTTTGCGCGGCGCTTCTGACTGGTCGGCCTCGGGTCATCGCCTGGGAACTGTAGGCAGAGGGGGGGCGTAGTGTCAAGCATGACCCGCCTGCCCGCCCTCCTCCCCGAAGCCGAGCGAACGCCCGCCATCCTGACCCACCTGTCGCCGCTGGCCGGACTGCTGCTGCCCACGCTGGGCAATATTCTCGGGCCGCTGATCGCCTGGCTCGCCCTGCGTGACCGCAGCCGCGCCCTGGATGAACAGGGCAAAGAGGCCCTGAATTTTCAGCTGAGTGTCTGGCTGTACGGCCTGGTGCTGGGCGTGCTGGCCTTCGTGCTGTTCAGCCTGGGCCTCATTGGCGGCGCGGTGGGCGCCGTGACCCGCCCCGAACTGGCGGGCCTGGCCGTGCTCGGGACGTTCAGCACGTTTTTCCTGTTCTACCTCCCCGTCATGGTGGTGCTGGGCCTGATTCCCTTCGTGTTCATGATTGTGGCGGTGGTGCGCGTCAGTGCCGGGCAGCCGTACCACTACCCGCTGACCATCCGGTTTCTAAGGTAAGTGGGGAAGGGCAAGTAAAGCAGAGCTGAGCCTCTTCCGCTCCCCACGCTCTCCTTCCCACTATCCTGCCGTCATGCGACTGATGGCTGTCTTTGCCCACCCCGACGATGAGATTGGCTGCGCAGGCACCCTGGCCCGCCACGCCGCGCGCGGCGACGAGGTCATGTTGGTCTGGACCACGCTGGGCGAACTTGCCAGTCAATTTGGTGACGCCCCACACGAGGAGGTGCGGCGGGTACGGCGCGAACATGGGGCATGGGTGGCGCAGAAGCTGGGCGCCCAGCACCATTTTTTTGATATGGGCGACAGCCGCATGACGGGCGGCCGCGCCGAGGCACTACTCTTGGCGCGGCTGTACGCCCGTTTTCGGCCCAACGCGGTGATCACCTGGAGTGACGACCACCCCCACCCCGACCACCGCATGACCGCCAAAATTGCCTTCGACGCCATCACGCTGGCCCGCATCCCCAAAATCATCAATGAATCGGGCGGCGGGGTGGCCATGCCGCCCGCCCCGGACCTGAGCGGCGACGCGGCCCCCGAGAGTGGGGAGGACCTGGGGCGCCTGGATGCCTGGCGCGATCCCGTGCGCTTTTACCAGTACTACGCCCCCGCCAGTCCCTATCCAGAAGTGTTCGTGAATGTCACCGACACGCTGGATGTGGCCGTAGAGGTAATGGCGTACTACCAGACTTTCTACCAGTGGCCGTGGACCGCCGAGCAGTACCGCGCCGGCCGGGCGGAGGTGGGTCGCCTGGCCGGGGTAGGCGCCGCCGAGCGCTTTACCCTGCGCGCGGCCCATCTCCGGGCCAGAGATTATCTGGATTGATGAGGCGGAAGAGCGGCCAAGTGGCCTGAAGAAGCGGGGACTTACGGCGCTGTACGACAGGGGTGCTGGCAAAGCCTGACCATCGGGGACACGGCCCTGGCCCTGCCCGCGCTACAGTGACCCCTATCTATGGCTGACCCCATCAGTATCAAGCAGACCATCGTCGTTCGGTCGCGTCCAGACGTGCTCTACCGCCTGGCGCTGGAACCCAGGCGGCGCGTGCAGTGGGACCCCAACCTGGTGCAGGCCGACTATGAAGGCCCGGAAGGCCGCCTCGCCAACAACGCCCGCGTGAAGTTCAAGTTCTCGCGCCGCCTGCTGGGACTGCGCTTTACCGCCAAATATGGCCAGCTTCAGGCCCCGCAGCGGGGCGGCTGGGAAAGCGTGCGCCATGTGGGCCCTCTGGACAAGCTCACCCAGAGCTGGGTCTTCCGGCCCATGCCCGGCGGCACGGAAGTGACCATGACCGTGAACGCCCGCGTGCGCTTTGGCTTCGTGAAGGTGCCCCTGGAGCGCATCCTGCACAACATGGTCGCCACGACCCTGCTGGAATTGCAGCGCCGCGTGGACGCCCAGGGCGCGCAGCTGCTGGAAGACATGGGCCGCGAGATGCAGGAGCGCCAGAAGGCCGAGAAAAAGGCCGCCAAGGAAGCGCAGAAGGCGGCCAAGCGCAAGAAATAGCGCTGGGCTGGGAAGAGGAGGCGACCAGGGGCAAGGGCCTCTGGTCGCCTCCTCTTTGATGGTGCCGCCATAAGAGAAAGACGGATGCTGGCGCCGAAAACACAGGTCAAGCCCAGCAGCTGAATCTCAACTTCTCTCTGCAAGAGGCGGCCAGCTGGCGCTGCTAGAGAGCCGGCTCTCTGTGCTCGCCTTCTCCCACCAGCATCAGCACCGTGCCGTCTTTGGTGCCAAAGGCTGTCCAGGGTTCGTGCGCCTGCACCCCGTACCCCTCGGCAGGGCGCAGACGCACGAAGTTGCTTAGGGGCAGGTCCACCACAGCTTCACCGCTCAGGCAGATCAGCCAGCCGCTCACCTGCGGGCCGCTCAGGGTGCCCTGAAGCTGCACCACCTGCACGGCACTGCCGGGCAGCCGCACCCACTCACCGGGCGTGCCCTGTGCCAGCCGCGCCAGGTGCAGCGCCTGGGGGGTATCGGGGGCCAGGGCGCGGGGCATCAGGAGCCGCCTCCTGGGGCAGTCCAGGCGTCAAAGCGCTGGAGGGTCAAGGGCATTACTTTCCCTCTGACCCTCCGACACCTCCTCACCTTCACCCGCCCCTGGCGGCCTGGTTCAGCTTCTTGCTGGCTTGCAAGGCCATGCCTTTGGCCTTTTTCACGTCCAGACCCAGTTCAGGCGCCACATCCTCGACCTTGCGGCCCTGCTCGCGGGTGGCGGTCACCAGCTGACGTTCCTGGGCGCTCAGGACATCCAGGTGCGACTTCAGATCAGCCCAGGTGAAGGTGGCCTTGGCGGGGGCCGCCTTCGGGGCCGCTTTGACTGGCTTCTTGGCCGCTGTTTTGGCCGCCGGCTTGGTGCCCGCGCGGCCTGCTTTGGCTGTGCCCGTTTTCGTGGTGGCTTTGCTGGCCGTCGCCTTCTTGGCGGAGGCCGCTTGGCGAGGTGCCTTGCCCGGTTTCTTCTTGGGCTCCTTGCCGCGTTCTTCCAGAATCTCCAGGGCGCGTTCGGCGGTCAGGGTGGCCTCGTCTTCACCCTTGCGGAGGGTGGCGTTGCGCTCGCCGTCGGTCAGGTAGGGGCCAAAGCGGCCGGACTTCAGCACAATCGCGGCGCGGCCCTCGTAGTCAAAGGACCGCAGGGGCGGCGCCGCAGCGGCCCGGCCCCGCCCAAAGCGCGGCTGCATGAACAGTGCCTCGGCTTCCTGAAGCCCGACCGTGAACAGCTCCTCGTGACTCGTCAGCGAGCGGCTGTCATTGGCCCGCTTCAGGTAGGGGCCGTATTTGCCGTTCATGGCCCAGACCTCTTCGCCCTCGCTGACCCCCACCAGTCGCGGCAGGCTCAGGAGTTTCAGGGCGCGCCCCAGGCTCAGGGTGCCCAGGTCATCGCTGGGAAAGAGACTGGCCGAACGCACCGGCGGGTTGGTGTCCCCCAGGGTGACATAGGGCCCGTAGCGTCCGGCGCGGGCCACCACAGGGTGTCCAGTGGCGTCGTCCACGCCCAGCACCCGGTCGCCACTGGGCCGTGAAAGGAGTTCCTCGGCCTTATCGGAGGTCAGTTCGTCGGGGGCCAGGTCGTCGGGGAGGTTGGCCTTCTGATCCCCTCGCTCCATGTAGGGGCCGTAGCGGCCCACACGCACCTCAATGCCGGTGTCGTCCAGCTTGGGGACGCGAATCGTGGCAATGCCGCGCGCATCAATCTCACCCATTTTGGAGTCGATCAGGGGCCGCAGGGCCATCCCCTCGCCGTGGTCACCCAGGTAGAAGCGCCGCAGGTACGGCACCCGCTGGGCGCGGCCCCCGGCGATATCGTCCAGATCCTCTTCCATCTTGGCCGTGAAGTCGTAGTCCACCAGACGCCCAAAGTGGTGTTCCAGCAGCGCCGAGGTCGCAAAGGCTGTCCAGCTGGGCACCAGCGCCTGCCCCTTCTTGGCCGCGTAGCCCCGGTCCTGAATGGTGCCCAGGATGCTGGCGTAGGTGCTCGGGCGGCCAATGCCGGCGCCTTCCAGGGACTGCACCAGACTGGCCTCGGTGTAGCGGGCGGGGGGCTGGGTCTCGTGGCCTTCAGCCTTGACGGTCTCGGCGGTGACGCGCTCGCCCTCTTTGAGGGGAGGCAGCGGGGTTTCGCGGTCTTCCAGGGCGGCGCTGGGGTCATCGCTGCCCTCTACGTAGGCGCGCAGAAATCCGGGGAAATCAATGGTGCGGCCCGAGGCACTGAGCCCCACCGCCTCGCCCGTCTTTGCCGTGCCGCCCAGGCGCACCCGGAGGCTGCGGCCCCGCGCGTCGGCCATCTGGCAGGCCACCGTGCGTTTCCAGATCAGGTCATAGAGGCGCCACTCATCGCCGCTCAGCTCACCGCGCAGGCTATCCGGGGTGCGGAAGCGGCTGCCCGCCGGGCGAATCGCTTCGTGCGCCTCCTGGGCATTCTTGGCCTTTTTGGCGTACACGCGCGGCTGAGGGGAGAGGTAGTCCTGGCCGTACATCTGGCCCACCTGGGTGCGCGCCGCCGTCACGGCCTCACTGCTCAGGTTGGTCGAGTCCGTGCGCATATAGGTGATGTAGCCCTGCTCGTACAGCTTCTGGGCCGCGCGCATGGTGCGGGTGGCGGCAAAGCCCAGCTTGCGGCTGCCTTCCTGTTGCAGGGTCGAAGTAATAAAGGGTGGATAGGGCCGCTGGGTAAAGGGCTTCTCCTCGGCGCCGGTCACCGTGAGGGGCTGGCCGGTCAGCCCGCTGGCCAGGTCGCGCGCTTCGGCCTCGGTCAGGAGGCGCACGGCGCCACCCTCTTTCAGCTTGCCCGTCAGCGGATCAAAGTCCTTGCCCACCGCCAGCCGCTGCCCGGCCACATCCGTTAGGCGGGCCGGGAAGGTCTGGCCCGGCGCGGTCTTGCCGGTTACCAGCAGGTCCCACCACTCGGCCGACACAAAGCGCATCCGCTCACGCTCGCGCTCGACCAGCATGCGGGTCGCCACACTCTGCACGCGGCCAGCGCTCAGTTTGGGCGCTACCTTTTTCCACAGGACCGGGCTGACCTCGTAGCCGTACAGGCGGTCAAGCGCGCGGCGGGCCTCCTGGGCTTCCACCAGGTTGGTGTCGATCTGGCGTGGGGAGGCGATGGCCGCCTGAATGGCTTCTTTCGTAATCTCGTGAAAGACCATGCGGCGCACCGGCACCTTGGGTTTCAGTTCCTGGTACAGGTGCCAGGCGATGCTCTCGCCCTCGCGGTCATCGTCGGTGGCCAGGATAATCTCGTCGGCGTCCTGGGCCATCTTGCGCAGCTTGGCGACGTGCGCCCGCTTTTCAGGGGCGACCACATACAGCGGCTGAAAGTCGTTTTCAATGTCCAGGCCCAGCCGGGCCCAGGCCTTGCCCTTGTATTTCTCGGGGATGTCGGCCGCACTTTTCGGCAGGTCGCGGATGTGACCAATGCTGGACTCCACCGTGTATCCCTTTCCGAGATACTTCTCGATGGTACGAGCTTTGGCCGGCGACTCGACGATAACAAGTGTGTGGACAGATGTTCTGGGCATAAAAGAAAGCTCTCCCTGACAGGAAGTCAGACCGGAGCGTAGCATGCCCTTCGCCAGCCTTCCGGAAGAACCGGCCCAATACCTCCTTATCTTTGATGTGGACTCAGGGCGCAAAGGACCGCTCCTCTCAAGAGCATCGGTTCATCAGTGGTGGTTGAGGTGAATTGCCGGGCTGGTCCCGTAGGTCCGAAGAGTGGCGTAGGACGTTGACCTCGGTGTCCAGCTGGTTGCACAGCTCTAAGAAGGGCTGTTGGCTCGGTGTCCTGCGACTCTCACCTGACCGTCAGGCTTGAGATTTTGTTCATGCTAGGCTGGTTCTTATGCGTTCGCGCGGCGCCGTTCTCTCGACCTTGCCTTTGACCGTGGCCGCTTTGCTTGTTGCTGGGTTTCTGTTGACGCCGGGGCTGCGTGCGCCCAGCGCCGCCGTGCCGTACCCTACCCTGGTGGTGCTGGGCGCGGCGCAGTATGCCGGACACCCCAGCCCCGCCTTTCAGCGCCGCCTGGACCACGCCCTGAAGCTGTACCGGGCCGGCGGCGTGCGCGCGGTGGTGGTCACCGGAGGCCGCCGCCCCGGCGACCCCTATACCGAGGGCGGAGTCGGTACGGCGTACCTGAACGAACATGGGGTGCCGGGCCGCGCCCTGATTGCCGAAACGCGCAGCCGCACCACCATTGAGAACCTGCGCAATGCCCGCACCTCCCTGCCGCCGCGTACGCCGGTCACGCTGGTCACCGATGAAGCGCACGCCCCACGTGCCCTGGCCCTGGCCCGCGCGCTGGGCCTGGAAGCCAACGTCAGCGCCAGCCCTCTGAGCACGCAGGTGAGCCGGGTGTACCTGCTGCGGGAGAAGCTGGCGCTGATGGGCTACGCGCTGCTGGGCATTTAAGGGGTGGGGGTGCAGCAGTTGTCGGGGGAGGGGAGAAGAGGAATGGACGCCCGGGCTGAGCAGGTGCCTTTCCTCGTCTTCCCAGGGCTTACCTACCGCCGGAGCCGCCTCGTCACTGCGGCCACCTCAGGGAGCTTGAGGACCAAGGCGCCGGCCAGGTAGGCCCCCAGGCCCACGCCACCGGCCACCACCAGGCCCAGGATGCCCTGCACGATAAAGCCAGGATCAGGCAAGACTCGCGCCACCAGCCAGGCCAGGCCGCCCGCCGCCGTCGCCAGCGGCACCACCCGCGCGAGGTGCCCGGCGATTTCTCGGCCCGGAAAGCCCACGGCGCGGCGGTACAGGACAGTCAGGGCGCCCGCCATCAGCACCCCGCTGAGCGTGGTGGCCAGGCCAAAGCCCATCAGCCCCAGCGCCGGCACCAGCAGGCGGTACAGCCCGACCTCCAGCACAAAGCCGATGGCGCTCACCGTGACGGCTTCGCGGGTGCGTTCGCGGGCGTAGAAGGTGCGCAGCAGCACGGTGACCAGTGCCCAGGGCACCAGCGCCAGCGCCCAACCGGTCAGAATGCCGCTGCCCGCTGCAAATTTGTCCAGTTCTTCAGGCAGGCGCGGCACTTCCAGATTAATCACACTGATGGCGTAAGGGGCCAGAACAACCATCAGCGCGCTCATGGGCGCCGCCAGAAACGTGGTGGTGCGGATGGTCTGGGCCGTGAGCTGCTTGAAAAGCGTCCAGTCTCCTTTGGCGGCCGCCTCGGAGAAGCGGGGAAAGACCGCCAGCACCGGTGAAACGATAAAAAGGCCATTGACCATGGTGAATAGTGCCTGCGCGTTGAAGTAACCGCTGGTGGTCCCGTCTGGAAACAGCTGCCGGTTCGACAGCAGGTTCAGGACATACACATTCAAAAATTGCCGCGCGCCCGCGGTCAGGGTAAAGGGGGCCATCTGACGCAGCACGCGCCCCAGGGCCGGGTGCGGCTTCAGGCTGGGGGTGGGCAGGAGCCCAAAGCGGTGCAGCGCCGGGAGTTGCACGACCAGCTGCGCCACGCCGCCCAGCAGCCAGCCGAAGCCCAGCCAGGTCGCCGTATCGGGCAGCAGCACCAGCGCGGCGATGCTGGCGAGGTTAAAGGCAATAGGGGCAAAACTGCTTTCCCGGAAATGCTCGTCGGCATTCAGCAGACCCATCGCCACGGCCGAGAGGCTGATCAGCATCAGAAATGGCATGACCAGGCGCGTCATGTAGACGGCCAGGTCGCGGTCCACATTGGGCGTGGCCGAGAGCAGCAGGTCCACGACCAGCGGCGCGGCCACGATGCCCACGGCCATCAGCAGCAGGTTCACGGCCAGCATCACGCCGCTGAAGGTCTGGGCCAGCTGGCGCCGCCCGGCCTCGTCCAGCGATTTATAGACCGGAATAAACGAATTGACCAGCGCGCCCTCGGCTAGTAGCTCGCGCAGGAGGTTGGGCACGGTGACCGCCACGTTAAAGGCGTCGGTCAGCCCCGTGCCGAACAGGTTGATGATCATCTGGCGCAGGATGCCGCTCAGACGCGAGCCCAGCGTGCCCAGCATGATGATGATGGTGTTGGCCTGAAGGCTGCGCCGGGGCGGTCCCGGCGGCGGCGAGGCGGGCGGTCCAGCGTCCTCGAAGGTCAGGTTAATTTCGGGTGGGGCCGGCGGTGGGCCGGAGGGCGGAAGACTCACCGGGCCACTGTAGTGCGTCCGACGATTTCCAGGCGGCGTGGAGTGGGACAGGGCGCCCCAGCGCTCAGGGAACCTGCGCCGCGTCCTCTCGGGCTTCGCCCTGCGGCCCGATCTGCACTTTCGGGGCGCCGAAGGTCACGGCCAGGGTCAGCCGCGCCAGATACTCGCGCAGGTGGTCGGGCAGGTCGGTCACCGCGAGAGGGTGGCGGGGAGCAGCCACCAGGCGGTACACCCCAGGCTGACCCTGAACCCAGTCATACACGAACGCGCCGCGCTCCTGAGGGCCCGTCAGGTGGTCGTCAAAACCGCCTGCCAGGGCGTTGGGTTCTTCAGCTGCGAGTCGGGTGTCAATCCAGACATGGACCGCTTCAAGCAGTTCCTCGGAGCGCAGGGCGGCTTCGGGCACCGTGTCGTCACCAGCCGCCAGAAACTGCGCCACCTGGCCGGTGCGGTCAGCGGCAAACCAGTCGAATTCCACCCCCGCAATTTCCTCTCGGGTCAGCGGGGTGTGCGTGGAGCCTTCGGTCATCACGAGCGGGGGTTGAGCAGGTTCTGCACGGTGCTGGGGGCGGCCGGGAAGGCCACGCGCACATGAACAGTGGTGCCGGGCACCGTGGCCGGGTCTACATTAATCCAGTGGCTGGCCAGGACCGGCGGCGTGGGCTGGGGGTCAATGGCCCGCACCAGCACGCGCCCGGCGGCTGGCACCAGAGCACACCAGCCTTCCTGGGAGGCGCCGAAGGCCCGGATAGGCAGCACGCTTTGCAGCGTCAGGTCGTCAGGGGTGGCCCAGTATTCGATGAGCAGGCTGGCCTGGCTGCGCCCCAGGTCCTCGGGGACCACGTCCAGCTGCACCTCGACGGCGTCGGGTTTGCCGGGGACCAGATTCATCCAGCCGGGGACCACCAGACGCCCGCTGCGGGTGCTTTTAAACTGCTGGGCGCTGGGTTGCTGGCCTGTGGGTTGGGTCATGTCCCCAGAGTAGCGCCTGGGCCTAGCGGCCCTGCACCGTGCGAATCAGGGCGCGCACCCCCAAGAAGCCCACCGCGAAAAACAGCAGCGGCACCAGATTCACGTTCAGTTCGGCGTCCTTTTCAGGTTCCAGGGTGTTCTGGCGGCGGTACTTGATCATAGGTCGCAGCGTAAGGCACGTGGGCTCAGGCTGGCGCTGGTTTCGCCTTCACGCAGGCTTTGGACTCGGCCCGGCTGCCAGGGTGTCCAGCGCGCGGGGCCTTTCGTGGTCCCGGTTGTTGCGCGCCGCCGCCGAGAGGGGTAGAACGGCGCCCGTGACCCCTGACGCCCACCTGCCCCAGAACCCGCCGGCACAGACCATGCGCGCCCTGAGCAAAGCCCACGCCGAAGAAGGCATCTGGATGACCCAGGCCCCTGTGCCTGCGCCGGGGCCAAACGACCTGCTCATTCGCGTCAAGAAAGGCAGCATCTGCGGCACCGACGTGCATATCTACAAGTGGGACGAATGGGCGCAGAAGACCATTCCGGTGCCCATGATCGTGGGCCACGAATACGTGGGTGTGGTGGCCGGTATCGGCAGCGAGGTGCGCGGCTTTCAGATAGGTGACCGCGTCAGCGGCGAGGGCCACGTTACTTGCGGGCACTGCCGCAACTGCCGCGCCGGGCGCCGCCACCTGTGCCGCAATACGCTGGGGGTGGGCGTGAACCGCCCCGGCTCCTTCGCTGAATATCTGGTGCTGCCGGCCTTTAACGCTTTCAAGCTGCCCGACGATATCCCAGACGAAATCGCCGCCATCTTCGACCCGTTTGGCAACGCGGTGCATACCGCCCTGAGCTTTGACCTTGTAGGGGAAGACGTGCTGATTACCGGCGCCGGCCCCATCGGCGTGATGGCGGCGGCCGTGGCCAAACACGTGGGCGCGCGCAACGTGGTCATTACTGACCTGAACGAGTACCGTCTGGACTTGGCCCGCCGCATGGGTGTGACGCGCGCTGTGAATGTGGGGCAGGAAGACCTAAAAGCCGTGATGACCGACCTGGGCATGACAGAAGGCTTTGACGTGGGCCTAGAAATGAGCGGCTCTGGCCCGGCCTTTGCGCAGATGGTGCAGGTGATGAACAACGGCGGCAAGATTGCGCTGCTGGGGATTCCCTCCGGCCGGGTGGACATTGACTGGAACGCGGTGATCTTCAAGATGCTGACCATCAAGGGCATCTACGGCCGCGAGATGTTTGAAACCTGGTACAAGATGGCCGCCCTGATCCAGTCGGGCCTGGACCTGTCGCCGGTGATTACCCACCACTACGGCATCGGCCAGTACCAGGAGGGCTTTGACGCCATGCTGAGTGGCCAGAGCGGCAAAGTGATTCTGAACTGGGAGGAGTAAAGGAGAAGGGGAGTGGGGGCAGTACGGGGAAAAAAGAAAAGTGGGTTGGTCGTTACACCCCAGCCCATTGCTCCCCAGCTTGACATCCCTCCCACGAGCCGGAAGGTCGAAAAGGCCCGCCTGTCTTTCAAAAGTCGAACCTCTCGCCCGCACCAAGACTCCTTGCCCCTCTACCGCCCAGGTCCAGGCAAGGCCATTGTGCGCGCAGCGCGCAGGCCCTTGTGCTGGGCGGCAGGATGGCGTCGAGGCCGGACACGTTACCGAAATGTGCGGCCTCGACAACGCCAGTAAAAACTCTTGCCCAGTGCCAACGTTGCTCCCCCTGCCCCTTTGGGGAGGGGGCTGGGGGGTGGGGCGAATCAGTAACTTCAACTTCCCCACAAAGCTCTCCCGCCTCTCTGCGCCATCTGGCCGATGCGCACTTCTGATGCCAGCCCCGAGACTTCACCCATGAGCAAGCAGACGCCCCGTCAGTGGTGGCCCCAGGTAACGGGCCGCCCCTTGTCTGACGCCTGAACACTGTTCATCCCGTCAGTCCGCGCCCCGATCTACACCGGGGCGCGGCTTTTTTGTCGTTTCTTTCCCTTCAAGGAGGCCATCCATGACTCTTACACCCCGTCCTCGCGTATTGACTGGCGACCGCCCAACAGGCCGCCTCCACCTGGGCCACCTGGCCGGTTCCCTCAGGACCCGCGTGGCCCTGCAAGACACCCATGAGCTGTTCGTGCTGGTGGCCGATGTTCAGGCGTTGACCGACCATTTTGACCGCCCCGAGGTGGTGCGCGCCCACATTCCAGAAGTGATGTTGGATTACCTGGCCGCCGGCCTGGACCCCAGCCGGGTGACGTTTGTCTTGCAGTCGGCGGTGCCGGAACTGGCCGAGCTGACGCTGTACCTGCTGAATCTCGTCACGGTCTCCAAACTGCGGCAAAACCCTACGGTCAAGACCGAAATTGGTCAGAAGGGTTTTGGCGACGCCGTGCCCGCTGGCTTTTTCATCTACCCGGCGGCCCAGGTGGCCGATATCGTGGCGTTTGGCGCGCAGGTGGTGCCGGTCGGTGAGGACCAGCAGCCCATGCTGGAGTTGAGCCGCGAGGTGGTGCGGCGCTTCAATGGTCTCTACGGCAACACCCTGACCGAACCGCAGGCGCTGCTGTCGGCGGTGCCGCGCCTGCCGAGTCTGGACGGTCAGACCAAAATGGGCAAGTCGCTGGGCAACGCCGCCTACCTCTCCGATTCACCCGATGAACTGAGGCGCAAGGTGATGGGCATGTACACCGACCCCGGCCACCTGCGCGCCAGCGACCCAGGGCAGGTGGAGGGAAATCCAGTCTTCACCTACCTGGATGCCTTTGACCCGGACACGGCGAGGGTGGACGCTCTCAAAGCCCATTACCAGGCTGGCGGCCTGGGCGACGTGACGGTCAAGCGGCATCTGCTGGATGTGCTGGAAGAACTGTTGATTCCCATGCGGGCGCGCCGAGCTCACTATAAGGCTGACCCGGCTGGCGTCATGGCGCTGCTGCGTGACGGAACAGACCGGGGCCGTGTCGTTGTCGCCCAGACCCTGACCGACGTCCGGGCCGCACTCAACCTCGTTAGACTGTGACGGCCCTAGGAAGTGCCATGCTTCCTCGCAGGCTGAGGCTGGAGGACAGGCCTTCACTCTGGCAACCACCGCGCTTCATCGTCATCCCTGACAGGTGCGCTCTCGTTCCGCTGAGAGAGCATAAGGAGCCGGTCAGCGGTCAAGTCTCCACCAGGGCCTACCCACGCAAGAGGTGGGCAAACCCGGTGTCGTCCAGCGGCGGCAGCGCGTCCAGTGAGGTCAAGCCGAAGTCCAGTAAAAAGCGCTCTGTGGTGCCGTACAGCAGCGGTTGGCCCACACTGTCAGCGCGGCCCACCACCTTGACCAGTTCCCGCTCCTGCAGGGTCATGACCGTGCTGGCACTGCCTCCGCGCATGGCCTCTATCTCGGCGCGGGTCACGGGCTGACGGTAGGCAATAACGGCCAGGACCTCCAGCGCCGCGCTGCTCAAGGTCGGAAGAGGTGGAGGCGCCAGCAGCGGCGCCAGGTGTGGAGTCAGGGCCGGCGGCACCACCAGCCGGTAGCCTCCCGCAACGGCCTCAACCAGAAAACCCAGGCCCGCCTCTTCAACCTGCAGGGCAAAAGCCTCTACCTCGCGCCGGGTCCTGTCTTCTGTCACCCCCAACACACCAGCCAGTTCCGCTGCGCTGATCGGCCGCCCAGCCGCTAGAAGTGCGGCGCCAATGAGGCTGCGAAACGGCGGCGCGGCGTTTGTCATCTTGATGCTGCTTCGGCTAGACGCGCCCAGAGGGTCGCTTCCGGCAACGCCCCTTCACGCAGCACACGCCGTTCGGGCAGCAGGAACACGGTGCTCGGCAGGCCCAGGCAAGGCACGCCGCCGTCGGGCAGTGTGAGGTCGCCCAGGCCGGTCGCCTGGGCCTGCGCTTCGGTCAGGGCCGCCGGTTCTCCGCTGAGGTTGCAACTGGTGGTCGCCAGCGCGCCTCCACACAGCCGCAGGAAAGCCAGTGCGACCGGATGGTCAGGCACCCGAATCCCCACCCGGCCTTCCGGGGCCAGCAGAGGTGGGCAGTCTGCCGAGGCCGGCGCTACCAGCGTCAGCGGCCCTGGCCAGCAGGAATTTAGGGCGTGCCACTCAGCGCTGGGCTGCACCAGGGCCGCTCCATCTGCTGCGCTGGCGCACGACACCTGGACGGGTTTGGCCGCGTCTCGTCCCTTTAAGGCATACAGCCGCCGGATACCGGCCTCCTGCTGAGGATGAGCCGCCAGCCCCCACACCGTTTCGCTGGGATAGGCCACCACACCGCCCGCTGCGATGGCGCGCGCCGCCTGCCGGAGCAGGGCGTGGGGAAGAGGCAAGGGCTCGGTCATGTGAAGGGTTCAGAGTGTGACGTACTGTAAGGCGGGCGCAAGACGCGCTGCCTATACTGTTTCAGTATGCCCGTCTTTGAATACCGCGTGCGTGACCGCTCCGGCAAGGTGCTGAAATCCCAGATGGAAGCCGAGACGGCCACCCAGGTGCGCGACGCCCTGCGTGCCAAGAACCTGATGATTGTCGAGATCAAGCCGCCCAAAAGTGGCCTGAGCGCCGATATCAAGATCCCCTTTTTAGATAACCGTCCTCCCAATCTTAAGCAGGTGGCGGTATTCAGCAAACAGCTGGCTACCCTGATTAACGCTGGAGTGCCGCTGGTGCAGTCACTGGCTATTCTACAAAAGCAGATTGAACACAAAGGCTTTCAGGGTGTGGTCAAAGAGATGCGTACAGATGTTGAATCTGGAACGCCCTTAAGCGAAACATTGGTCAAATATCCTAAGATATTCAACCGTCTGTTCGTAAATCTTGTGCGGGCGGGTGAGACGAGCGGTACGCTAGACACAGTACTGGAACGAATTGCAGCCTTTCAGGAAAAAGAACTAGCTCTGCGCGGAAAGATTAAGAGTGCCTTGACTTATCCAGTTGTGGTGCTCGTTTTTGCCATCCTGATTACCTATTTTCTTTTGACAACTATTGTCCCACAATTTGCGGGAATTCTGGCACAGCTGAATGCGCCCCTCCCACTCATTACGCGAGTGCTAATGGCGGTTTCGGACTTTTTAAAGAGCTCAGGCTTACTTATTTTCGCCATCGTTGCGGCTATTGTATTTGCGTACCGTGCCTACTATAAGACGCCTAAAGGCCGCGTATTAATTGATGACATCAAACTTAAGATTCCCGTTTTCGGCAACCTATTGCAAAAAAGCGCTATTAGTTCTTTTGCTCGGACCTTTGGCTTACTAATTAGTAGTGGTGTGAACATTATTGAGAGCCTCGAAATCACGAAGGGCACTGCTAATAATGCTATTGTGGAAGACAGTATTGAAAATGCCAAAAATGTGGTGATGGTCGGCGAACAAATGAGCTCTAGTCTTGCCACCAGCAAAGTTTTTCCTCCAATGGTCGTCAGCATGATTAGCATCGGTGAAGAAACCGGCTCGCTGGACGACATGCTAAATAAGGTGGGGGACTTCTACGACCGGGAAGTGGATGAGGCCGTCGACAGTATGACTGCCGCTATCGAGCCACTTATGATCGTGTTTCTGGGGGGCATCGTGGGGGTTATTGTGGCCGGGATGTTCCTGCCGATGTTCAGCATCATTGGGCAGCTGAGTCAATAAATGTGTCTATTGGCACTTGATTTGGCCACATCCGCCATC
>NZ_JAIQXU010000024.1 GCF_020166395.1 Deinococcus betulae
TCTTTACTCCCTCCAAGCGGTGGACAGCACGCAAAAGTGCCCTTTGCTCGGGCATCCCCCCGCGCATACCGCAGGGTTCTGGGGGCACGCGTGCGCCCACATTGGGTTGAATCTCGCCAGGGCAGTGTCCCGCCGTGCTGGCACGCTACGCCGCGTTTCCGCTCGCCGCCGTCGCAAGGCCGTTCAGCCTGCGCCGGCTGGGCCGTGACTCCACGGCGTACCGAAGAGTTAGGGTACATGATTTGGCCTGGCCTGGCAAGGGGCGACCTGGCTAGGTGGTCAGACCGCCCCACAGCGAACCTGGCGTTACCGACTGGTGTACGCCACGACTTCGCGGTCAAAGGCGCCCACCAGCATCACCAGGCCTAGCAGGGTGCCCAGCGGAAAAATCAGCAGACTGACCACGCCGATTAGGAGGCTGGACACGCGGCCCCAGGCCCGGCCTTCAAGGACGGCGCGCCGGGTGAAATACAGCAGCAGAATCTCCAGACTGGTCAGGGCAAACGACAGCCACAGCACCGTGGGGATCAGGGCAGGAGGCAGCACTTCAGTGGGCAGGCCCAGTTGCGCCTGAATCTGGGGCAGCATCTCCTGAATCCGAGGGCCTAGAAAGGGCAGAGTGAGCAGAGAAAAGGCGGCGTACAACAGCGAAATCAACAGCGGCACCGTCAGGAAGCTCAGGCGCTTAGGCACCGGACCAGGCGTGGGAGCAGAAGCAGGGGCAGTCATGTGAGCAGAGTAGCGCGAGCTCAACAGGAGCCGCCCGCCACTCCAGACACCGCAACTGTCTGACACAGGCTTGAGCGCCCCCTTGCCTGCACAGCTACTGGAACAGCCATCAAAAAGAGCGCCCCCGAGGAGGCGCTCCTTTCTAGCCTAAGCGGCGTTTACTTCTTCATCAGTTGCTGGGCGATGTTGTTCGGCACCTGGCTGTAGTGGTCGAAGAACATGGAGTAGCTGGCGCGGCCCTGGGTCATGGAGCGCATGTCGGTGGCGTAGCCGAACATCTCGCTCAGGGGCACGAAGGCCTTGACGATCTGCGCGTTGCCACGGGCTTCCATGCCCTGAATCTGGCCACGGCGGCTGTTCAGGTCACCGATGATGTCGCCCATGAAGTCGTCGGGCACCGTGACTTCAACGCGCATCACGGGCTCCAGCAGAGCGGGGGCGCCCTTCTGCACGGCTTCTTTCAGCGCCATGCTGCCGGCGATCTTGAACGCCATTTCCGAGGAGTCCACTTCGTGGTAGCTGCCGTCGTAAATGGTGACCTTCATGTCCACCACGGGGAAGCCGAGCATGGGGCCCGACTGCATGGCTTCTTCGATGCCCTTCTGGGCAGGGCCGACGTATTCACGGGGTACGGTGCCGCCCACGATGGCGTTTTCGAACACGAAGCCGGCGCCGGGTTCCAGGGGCTCGGCCTTGATCTTCACGTGACCGAACTGGCCACGGCCGCCGGACTGACGCACGAACTTGCCTTCAACATCCACCGCGCGGGTGATGGTTTCACGGAAGGCCACCTGGGGGGCGCCCACGTTCGCTTCCACCTTGTACTCGCGCTTCAGTCGGTCCACCAGGATTTCCAGGTGGAGTTCGCCCATGCCGGCGATCGTGGTCTGACCGCTTTCCTGGTCGGTTTCGACCTTGAAGGTGGGGTCTTCTTCGGCCAGCTTCTGCAAGCCCACGCCCATCTTTTCCTGGTCGGCCTTGGTCTTGGGCTCAATGGCCAGCTTGATGACGGGCTCGGGCACGTCGATGCTTTCCAGCAGGACCTTGTCGTCGCCGTCGCCAATCAGGGTGTTGCCGGTGCCGGCGTCCTTGAGGCCGATCACGGCGCCCAGTTCGCCCGCTTTCAGCTCGGTGACTTCTTCGCGGCTGTTGGCGTGCATCTTCAGCAGACGGCCCACGCGCTCGCGCTTTTCCTTGCTCGCGTTATACACGTAGCTGCCGCTCTGCAGGGTACCCGAGTAGATGCGCACGAAGGTCAGGCGGCCCACGTAGGGGTCAGCCATGATCTTGAACGCCAGCGCGGCCAGCTTACCTTCGGGATCGGCAGGGAACTCGGTGGTGTCTTCCGTGTCCTCAATCTTGCCCTTGATGGCCGGCACTTCCAGGGGACTGGGCAGGTAGTCGATGACGGCGTCCAGCAGCAGCTGCACACCCTTGTTCTTCAGGGCGCTGCCGCACAGCACGGGGAAGATGCGCTTCTCGATGGTGCCCTTGCGGATGGCGGCCACGAGCTGCTCCACGCTGGGCTCTTCACCCTCGAGGTACATCATCATCAGGTCTTCGTCGACTTCGGCGGCGGCTTCGATCAGCTGCTGGCGCATCTCGGCGACTTTGGCCGCGAACTGCTCGGGGATGTCGCTCTCGACGATATCGGTGCCCAGGTCGTTGGTGTACGTGTGGGCGCGCTGACGCACGATGTCGATGATGCCCTTAAAGTCGCTTTCCTCGCCCATCGGGTACTGCACGGGCGCAGGAATGGCGCCGAGGCGCTCGCGGATGTCGTTCAGCACGAGTTCAAAGCTGGCGCCGGTCTTGTCCATCTTGTTCGAGAACGCGATGCGGGGCACGCCGTAGCGGTCGGCCTGGCGCCACACGGTCTCGGACTGGGGCTCTACGCCCTGGCTGGAGTCGAACACAGCCACAGCGCCGTCCAGCACACGCATGGAGCGCTCCACTTCAATGGTGAAGTCCACGTGACCAGGGGTGTCGATGATGTTCACGACGTATTCTTGGTCCGTGCCGCTGCGCTTCCACTTGGCGGTGGTGGCGGCGGCGGTGATGGTGATGCCGCGCTCGCGCTCCTGCTCCATCCAGTCCATGGTGGCGGCGCCGTCGTGCACTTCGCCGATGTTGTGGGTGCGCCCGGTGTAGTACAGGATGCGCTCGGTGGTGGTGGTTTTGCCAGCGTCAATGTGAGCGGCAATCCCGATGTTCCGGAAGTGATTCAGATAGCTCTGGGCTTTGGTGGTCATAAGACTCCCTGATTCTGTCGGGTGACGTGTCTCGTCACCGTCAGTTCGGCACCCTGTTGAGGGGTTGGGGCAGCGGGCTTCCTCGCCTCACGCGAGATGGACGGTAGGGGGCGCCTACCGTCCGGGGGAGTGGGCTGCCGGGCTGTCCCCGGGCAGCTTGTGCTCTGTTGCGCGGCCAGTGGAAAAGCGCCACTGGCCGCTTCACGCCGCACAAGCTGCTTGCTGTTCCCACTCGCTCCGCTTGAATTTCGGGGCCTTGCCCCGAAATCGGACTTACCAGCGGTAGTGCGCGTAGGCGCGGTTGGCTTCCGCCATGCGCTCCACGTCGTCTTTCTTCTTGATGGCGCCGCCACGGCCCTGCGCGGCGTCCATAATTTCGCCAGCCAGACGCTCGACGGCGGTGCGCTCGGGGCGGCCGTCCACGGCGCTGATCATCCAGCGCAGGGTCAGGCTCTGCTTGCGGCGCTCGGTGGGCTCGACGGGCACCTGGTAGGTGCTGCCGCCCACGCGGCGGCTGCGCACTTCCACGCGGGGTTTGATGTTGTCGTAAGCCTGCTTGAAGATCTTCAGGGACTCCTGGCCGGTGCGCTCCTGAACGACTTTCATGGCTCCGTAGAAAATGCGGCTGGCGAGGTTCTTCTTGCCATCACGCATGATGCGGTTAATCATCGCGCTGACCAGCACGTCCTGGTAAACCAGGTCCGGCTGAACAACACGCACTTCGGCTTGGCGGCGACGTGCCATGGTTGACTCCCTTGAGGCTCAGCCCGGACCGTTCCGGGCGAGCGCGCGCACTTCAGGCGCGAATAACGTGCTTCATTGGCATCACCCCTTGGGGTGAAGGCGGGCTGGGCCGGCAGGCGGCCCTAGACGCCTTACTTCTTCTTCGCGCCCGCAGCCGCAGCGCCGGCCTTGGGCTTCTTGGTGCCGTACTTGGAGCGGCTCTTGTTGCGGTCCTTCACGCCCTGGGTGTCCAGACTGCCGCGCACGATGTGGTAGCGCACACCGGGAAGATCTTTCACACGGCCGCCGCGAATCAGCACGACGCTGTGCTCCTGCAGGTTGTGGCCTTCACCGGGGATGTAGGCGGTAACTTCAAAGGCGCTGCTCAGGCGAACACGCGCAATCTTACGCAGCGCCGAGTTGGGCTTCTTGGGGGTGGTGGTCTTGACGACCGTGCAGACGCCGCGGCGGAAGGGGCTGCCCTTCAGGGCAGGAACCTTGCTCTTCTTCTGGATCGTCTTGCGACCCTTACGGAGCAGTTGCTGGGTGGTGGGCAGGGAAAATCACTCCTAACAAAAAGTATGAAGAGGGCGGGTGGCGGCCCACGCGGACGGGACCGTCAAGGGTTGACGAAACGGAACTCTGAGGTGATCGCGCACCCGCTCTTCTGGGGGTGGCCTGCCGAAACACGGACTGGTGCAACCCTGGAACCCAGAGCCGTGTTCAACCTTCCCAGCATACGCCTGCGGCCTCAAGCCGTGCAAGAGGGAGCGTGGGCCGTCAAAACCCCCGCCAGGACGGCGGGGGAAGCGTGAGCGTCCGCTTTTGCTTTATCGGCCTGTCACACCAGTCGAGCCCACGACCGTCATCCCCTGCAAGTCGCCGGAGTGACAGGTGCCGCAGCTGTCCTCGCTGACCAGGCGCTCGCTGCCGTTGACCAGCAGGGCCACGCGGGTGTCGCGGCGGGAGGTGCCGAAAAGACCGTAGGAATTGACGGTGCTGCGAATCCGCAGCCGGTTCAGGTCGCTGGCCATCAGGTTGGACACGTCGTAGTACTGGTCCGAGCCGTCTTGGGACTGCTGCACAATCGTCGTGTTGTTGCCGCTGGAATTGGTCAGGTAGACCTCGGTGTCGCCCTTGCGGTTGCTGACGCGCAGCTCGATCTTGGGCCCAAGGCGGCAGGTGCGCTTCAGGAACTTGGACGTGGTCTGGTAGATGGCGTTGCGGTTGTCCCAGCGCTTGAGGGTAAAGCCGATGGGCTTCAGGGTGGTCAGGGGGAAATCGGTCATCTTGAAGTAGTCGCGCCAGGCGTCGCCGCTGAACAGAGCCACCTGCGCGGCGTAAGGGCCGCCCATGGCCAGCACGTTCAGGCTGCTGTTTTTGACCAGTTCTTTCTGCTCGGTGCTCAGGCTGCCCGACTGCTCGCTGTACTTGACTTCCAGGGCGGCAGCCAGGGCGCTGGCCGAACGGTGGGTGTCGTAGCGCAGGACCATCAGGCGGCCGTACTGCACCTTGTTGATGTAGGTGGGCAGGTTGCTGGAGGACAGCTGCCCGATGGACTGAAGGTACGACAGGTCGCCGGTGGTCAGGCTGTTGTTGAACAGCATGTTGGCGGGCGTGCCGTTCTCGGTGACGCCAACGTTGGCCAGAGTCTGCACGAAGACCACGTAGACGCTGCTCTTTTCGACGCTGGAACTGGAGTCCATAGAGCCGGTCACACCCACCCCGTGAAACTTGAGGTTCAACTTGAGCTTGTGGCTGAGTTCGCGCAGGCTTGAGGCCTCCTGCACCTTCAGGAACACGTTGCTGGGCTGACCTAGTGACGACGCGCCGCTGAACATGTTGCCAATGGCGCCCAGCACCCCGGCCGAATCCGGCGCCACGTTGGGCGTGCTGGTAAAGCGGGTGTCGCTTTCAATAGTCAGGGGCACGCGCTTGTTCGTGGGCACGCTGATGGTGGCCATGGTCGAAGCGCCGCCGTACAGGCTGTCGCCCTGAATCAGCGCGCCGGGCCAGATGGTCGTGGGTGGCTCTTCCATCAGGACATGCCCACTGGCTGGGTCGTTGACATAGTCCACCAGCACGCTGGAGCACAGGTCGTAGGGGTCGGCACTGGGCGGCGGCAAGGTCTGCTGCCAGACGCTGGGGGCGCCCACAAACAGCCCGTCAATCTGCGCCTGGGTATCCGGCAGCACCTGAGCGCGGAAAGCCGCTGGCGCCTGCAGGTAGGGGTTAGCGGCTTCCAGCAGCGACACGCCGTACTGGGCCGCGCGGTTTTCCAGCTCGCTCCAGGGCCGCACCTGTGGGGCGGATGAGGTGGGTTCGCCCGGATCACCGGGCTCGCCGGGGTCACAGGGGTCAGGCACACGCTGGGCGTTCAGACCAGCGCTCTCGGTCACGGGGCACTCTGGAAAGCGCTGGCTGTCCAGCCGCTCAGGTGCGGGCGCCTGACCACAGGCCCCCAGGGCCAGCATGAGCGAAGTGACGAGCAACAGACGGGAAGCGGGGTGAGACATGGTGGACTCCTTGAACAGAGAGGGGAAGGCGGTGGGGGGCATTTCGCCGAAGTCCGCTTGGCCCGGACCTCTCTGGCGTGGAGTGAGTGTGCGCCCGCCCCCAGGAACGCCCAGGGAAACGCCGCCGGATTCCCTGCGCGTTCCCGCCTTCTCTCTGGCCCCAAGTCACAGCCCAGCCCCTTTACTGGTCGCTGGCACGTCGCCGGAGGCTGTGCTACACTCCGCTCTGCCCGTTCTTTCCCGTGCGGAGAGGTGCCAGAGTGGTTGAATGGGTCGGTCTCGAAAACCGAAGTAGTCGCAAGGCTACCGTGGGTTCGAATCCCACCCTCTTCGCCAAAGCCAAGCCCCCAGGTCAGCGCCTGGGGGTTTTGCGTTCAGGGTCACCGCGCCCTTGGGCGGGATGGACAGACACCCCTCGGGGCCACAGCAACAGCTGTTCGTAATGCGCTTACTTGTGGGCCGCTGGGCCAATCTGCTTCAGCGCGACGAAACACCGTTGTGATCTGCGTTCAGGACGCCCAGCACCGCCGCTTCCCGCGCCGCCAGCACCACCGCGCCGTGGGCCTCCCGCAGGGCCTCGGGTGGCAGTGGCAGATACAGCGCGTCGTACAGGGCCTGCCCAGCGCGGGCCAGCGCCACCAGTTCGGCGCGCCAGGCCGCCGCGTCGGTGGGCGTCCAGGTGGCCGGGTCGTTCGAGTCTTCCAGGAGGGCGTGGGGGTCACTCAGGCGTGCGGCAGTCAGCTCCAGGTGGTGCCGCAGCGCCAGCACCCGCCGGGCCAGGGCAGGCCGGGCCTGCACCGCGCCGAAAGTGAGGGTGTGGACAGTGTGCAGCAGCCCACGCTCGCCGGGGCCACTGAACAGGCCAGTCAGGCCGTCCGGGCCATACAGCACTTCTCGCAGGGTGTCGCGCAGCAGGTCGGGGGCAGCCATCGTGATGCACGGTACGCCACACAGCGGATGCCGGTTCCGCCGCTCCTGTCCTACCCTGAGGGCACGATGATCCTGAAGATCAAGATTTTCCTGTAATCGCACACGTTTGGCAGCGGCCCTCACGGTAAAATGAGGCCAATGCCGAACCCCTGTGCCGACCCCGGCCCCGCGAACCTTGTTCGGCTGGCCTGCGGTTGGCCCAGGCGTGACCCTCTGGGCTCTGAGCATCCGCTCGCCCCTCTTCACCTTCTCTGTCTGCCTGCGGCATACCGCCTGCAGCCGGGCGTCCCTCCAAGGAAGTGAACGACCATAGATAAAGTGCATGGCAATACCTCTGGCCTGCGTCCCGCACAACTCAAAACCCTGGGCAACCTCTACCGCCGCCGCATCGAGCCGGGCCGTGTGGGATCGCCGGAGCTGGCGCGCAACCTCGCGGAACTCTCGCACGACCTGCGCCGCGAGGTCGGTGTGCTGATTGACCGTCGGGGCCGCGTGATTTCCGTGAGTGTTGCGGACGCCCGCGCCACCGAATTTCCCGAGGTCCGGCTAGGCGAGACCCGCCTGGCGGGCTTTCACCTGCTGCACGCCCACCCGCGCGGCGGCGCCCTGAGCAAGAGTGACCTCTCGACCTTGTTCCTGAAGCGCCTGGACGCAGTGAGCGCCATTGAGGTGCAGCAGGAAGGTCAGCCGGGCCTGGTGCATACCGCGCACCTGACGCCGCCCGGCACTGTAGGTGAGGAAGAAGACTGGCGCATCTTGCCGCCTGTGCCGGCGTTTCAGATTGACGAGTTTGACCTGGGCGCCCAGGTGAGCGCACTGGAAGAAGAGATCGCCCGCGCAGCCCGCACCCGTGAGGCCAAGAAGGACCGGGAACGCGCCATTCTGGTGCAGATTGACCAGGGCGAATTTGACGCCGAAGAGCGCTTGGACGAACTGAGCGAGCTGGCCCGCACCGCCGGGGCTGAGGTCGTGCACCGGGAACTGGTGTACCGCCGCCACCTGAAAGCCGGCACGCTGGTCGGGGCCGGGAAGCTCGAAGAGCTGACCAGCAAGGCCTATCACCTGGACGCCGACCTGCTGATTTTTGGGCAGGAGCTGGGGGCCGCCCAGGCGCGCGAGATTGAGGCCGCCACTGGCCTGAAAATCATTGACCGCACGCAGCTGATTCTGGACATCTTCGCGCTGCACGCGCAGGGCGTGGAGTCGCGCCTTCAGGTCGAACTGGCGCAGCTGCGCTACATGAAGCCGCGTCTGCTGGGGGCCGGCGCCGCCCTCTCCCGCATTGGGGGCGGGGGCGGCAGCGCCGGGGGTGGGGCGATTGGCACGCGTGGCCCTGGTGAAACCAAGCTGGAGCTGGACCGCCGCCGCATCAACGACCGCCTGAGCCTTCTGGAAAAGCAGCTGGAAGGCGTCTCGCAGCGGCGCGAGGAGCGCCGTAAGCAGCGCGCCCGCAACGACGTGCCCGTGATTTCGATTGTGGGCTACACCAACGCGGGCAAGTCCACCTTGCTGAACGCCTTTACCCACGCGGCCGAAGAACCCCGCCGGGTGCTGGCCGAGAACAAACTGTTTGCCACCCTGCGCCCGACCAGCCGCCAGGGCTATCTGGAGGGCATTGGGCCGGTGGTGCTGACCGACACCGTGGGCTTTATCCGCGACCTGCCCAAAGACCTGACGCGCGCGTTCCGCTCTACGCTGGAAGAAATTGGCGACGCCGACGTGCTGCTGCACGTAGTGGACGCCGCCAGCCCCGGCGCCGACACCCGGCTGGACGCTGTGAACCGCATTCTGGAGGAGCTGGGCTTCCGCGACCTGCCCACGGTGGTCGCCCTGAACAAGGCCGACGCCGCCGACCCTGAGGCCCTGACCCGTGAGGTTGAGCGCACAGAGGGGATTCCGGTCAGTGCCCTGAGAAACCTCGGCCTGAGTGAGCTGAAAGAAGCCCTGAGCGACGCGGTGGCGCAGGTGCAACGTCAGCACCTGGCCGCCCAGGAAGAGGCGAGGCTGCTGGCCGCGCAGTACCGCTAGGCAGGACCACACCGCACAAGTCAGCATCCACAGGGACAGCCGGCGCGCTGTCCCTTTTGTCGGATGCCCCCGCCGCGCAACTCTGCCAGAGTCGGCGGATGCTGGCCTGGGTGTATCTGATTCTGGTGATGCTGGTCTGGGGGCTGGGGGAAACCCTGGGAGAACGGACGGTGCCCACGCTGCTGCTGGCGTATGCGCCGCCGGTGGTCTGGGCGCTGCCCGCGCCTCTGGTGATCGGCTGGGCACTCTGGCGCCGACGAGGCCGCCGGGCAGCCCTGGCGGCCACGGTTCTGGCACTGTGGGGCGCGGGCCTGCTGCACTGGTCGCCTCAGCAGAGCGGGGCCCTGCGCGTGGTGACCTACAACGTGCTGCGCGGTGACCGCGTGAGTCCAGGGCAGCTGGGCCAGGCGCTGCGGAGCCTGAACGCCGACGTGATTCTGCTGCAAGAGAGCAATTTTCGCCGGGCTGACTTTCGGGCAGCCCTGGAACAGGCATTGCCCGGCTACCACGCCGAACATGCCGCCGAGGTCAGCACCTTGACGCGGCTGCCCATTCTGGCCGCCCAGCGCCTGTCGCTCCCAGGCAACCGGCGCGAGGTACTGGTCACCCGCCTGCGCTGGCAGGGGCAGCCGCTGACAGTGGTCAATGCCCACCTGGGCACAGTGCAGGTGGTGGACGCCCTGGCGGGGGACTGGGCCTACTTGCAGCGCACGCGCAACAACCGTGAAGCCCAGGTGGCGCGGCTGGAGGCGCTGGCCGCGCAGACGGGGGGGCGCGTGTTGCTGGGTGGCGACCTGAATACACCGCCGCGCGGCCGGGTGTGGCGGCGGCTGCGGGTGGCCTACGGTCCCGACGCCCACGACCTCGCCGGACGCGGCCCTGGCTGGAGCTTTCCAGCGCTGCGGGTCCGCATTGACCATCTGCTGACCGACGACCTGAACCCCACCACCAGCCGGGTGCTGCCCTGGACCTTCAGCGACCACCGCCCCCTGCTGGCGGAGTTTGCAGGGCCACCCCGCTGACAGCGGTTGCCCGTTCCATTGAGGCGCCAACACCGCCTCTCTACTCCACTTTTGCTGCTGTCTGTGACGGATATTCTCTGTGTTCGCCTCAGCGTGGTTGAGGGTAATGATCCTCAATCACGCTAGGGCTGGGTTCCGCTGTAAGTGGGCGCTGCGCGGCCAGCCACGCCTGGGCCTGCGCCGGGGTCCGGAGCCGCACCAGGGTCAGGTGGGGAAACTGGGCCACCAGCGCCGGGGTTTCGCGGCGCCGGCGCCAGTGGGTGCGGAAAAACCAGCGCACCGGTCCCTCGGCACTGACCGCGCCGCGCAGATGCTCGCGGTTGCCGTTCCAGAGTTCCTGCTGGGTCAGCACCCGCCGCGCCGTGCGGGTCAGCGCCCGCCAGAACACCACGGGCCCCGGATAATCCAACCAGACCAGCGTGTCGGCCCGCGCCCAGCCTAGGTCACGGGCTTTGGCATAGTTGCCGTCCATGACCCAAGCGTCCTGCACCGTAAAAGTGGCCACCTGCGCACGAAACTGGGCCAGCGGAGCTTCCTGCCACCCCGCCTGATGGTTCCAGGCGTCCTGCTCGCCGTGGGGCACACCCAGCCGCCCGGCCAGAGCGCGCGCCAGGGTAGTCTTGCCGCTGCTAGTGGTGCCAATCACGAGAACGCGCTGCATCCTGCCCAGAAAACCAGACTAAGGGCTGACCGCGCATCCGCCAGTCAGCCCATACCGGCCCCTTTAAGGCCGCGCGGTCAGCTTCAGAATCCGGCCGCTGCTGTATTCGGCGACGTACAGCTCGCCGCGCTCGTCTTCACCGAAGGTGCTGGGGCCGCTGACCTTGCCCAGTGTGGCCTTACTCCAACTCTGGCCCGTGGTGGGCGCCCCCCAGACCGTGCCCGAGGCGAAGTCGGCAAACACATACTGACCCTTGAGCGCCGGGACTGCGCTGCCCCGGTAGACGTACCCGCCCGTGATGCTCTGGCCTTCCTGGCGGCCGTATACCAGCACCGGCTCGGTGTAGGGGCCAGACTTGCAGTTGGCTTCGTAGCACTGCCGGCCCTCGCGCACGCGCCAGCCGTAATTTTCGCCGCCCTTGCTGGCGCGCGGCTGCCGGTCCACTTCCTCAAAGGCGTTCTGGCCCACGTCGGCAATCACCAGGTCGCCCGTTTGCCGGTCAAAGGAAAAGCGCCACGGGTTGCGCAGGCCATACGCCCAGATGTTGGCGTTGGCGCCGCTGCGGCCTGCAAAGGGATTGCCCGGCGCGGGCTTGGCCTCGGCGCCGCGCACATCGAAGCGCAGAATCTTGCCCAGCGGCGACGCGAGGTTCTGGGCATTGTTCTGGGGGTCACCGCCCGAGCCGCCGTCCCCCAGACCCAGATACAGAAAACCGTCTGGCCCGAAAGCCAACTGGCCGCCGTTGTGGTTAGCGTAGGGCTGCTTGGCGGTAAAGAGGGTCTTGGCACTGGCGGGGTCGGCGCGGGTGCCGCCTGCCGCGGCTGTGTAACGGGCCAGCACGGTGTTGCCGTTCCGGTCCGTGTAATGCACGTACAGACGCCGGTTGGTCTTGTAGGCAGGGTCAAAGGCCAGCCCCAGCAGCCCGCGCTCGCCGCCCGCCCGGGTCAGGGCCCGCAGGTCCAGAAAGGTGCCGCTCTGGACCTGGCTGCCCTGAACCACCCGGATGCGCCCGTCCTGCTGCGCCACGTACAGCCGCCCCGAGCCGTCACCTGCATGCGTAATAGCCGTGACCTGCTCTAAGCCACTGACAAAGGGCGAGAAGGCCACGCTGGGGGCCTGGGCCGCAGCAGGACCAGACAGCGCGGCAGCCAGCAGGGCCGCAGACAGGGCAGACAGAGGGCGCACCATGCCCCAGTGTGCCGCGTGCTGGGGCGGCCTCTCCCTTGTGCGGCGTGAAGAGACCTTTACAGGTTTGGCACGCAGCACAGGGCAAAGCTGCCGGACACTAAGACCCTCAACTCTTTTCAGGAGGTTTTCCTATGACTGGTCCCTACGACCGACCCCCCTCCCCCGCCACCGAACCCACCGACACGCCCGCTCCCATGCCCGAGCAGATGCCGGGCCGCAGCGACACCGGCCCCATCAGCGACCCGCCGGCCAACCCGGACCTGCCCGGCATGCCCGAGCCAGATCCCACCCAGAACCCAGATACCCCTGGGCTCCCGGAGCCGATGCCTGCGATGTAACCCTAGGCGACCAGCCCCCGACTGGTTGTACGGCCAGCGCTAAGAGGGCTGGCCGCTGTGCTGTGCCCTCTTACCAAGTTTTCAAGTCGCAACACAGGGCCGCCTACTGACCCTTGCCCCACAGGCTGACAGCTATAGGGTGTGACCCTGTTCGCGCAGCCACGCCCTCTGGCGCGACCAGTCCGGCATGATGCGGGCCACATGCGCCCAGTAGCGCGCGGAATGATTCAGTTCCAGCAGATGCGCGGCCTCGTGGAGGGCGACGTAGTGAAAAACTTCCAGCGGCGCGCGGCTGAGTTTCCAGTGCAGGCGAATATCGCCCCTGGCGGTGCAGCTGCCCCAGCGTGACCGCGCGGCACTCACCGTCACGCGGCCCAGCCGGCCCTGGGCGTCCAGTTGACCTGCATACGCCTCGACCAGTGCGCGGTAAGGCCCAGCGCAGGCTGCACGGGTCCAGCGTTCCAGGGCGACCTTAGGCTGGTCGAGAGGCAGGAAGAGAGTCTCCCCCACCCGTCGCGCTGGCCCGGCCCCTTCCAGGCGTACAGTCAGGAACTGACCCAGAAACGGCAATGGCTGGCCATCCTGCAGTGCACCCTGGGCTGGTGGGCGGGCCGCATAGGCCGCCAGATGTCTGGCCACCCAGTCACGCCGCGTGTCGAGAATGGCTTCCAGTTGCGCCACTGGCACCCGCACAGGGGCGTAAAGAGTCACAGTTCCAGGCGCCACCTGAAGCGCCACTGTCCGCCGCCGCGCACTGCGCTTGATCGTGACAGGCACGCCCGCAACTTCCCACATGCTCATAGAAGACTGCAAAAGAAGGGCGGGCACGTGAGACCTGCCCACGTGCCCGCCTGCTGCTGACTTCCAGTTTCACCCTGGAGCCAGAAACGCCTCAGGGTTCCGTTGGCGCCGCTGTCTTGTGCAAATACTCTCTCGGTTTGCCCTGGGTTCCGCCCTCAAAGCTGGTTGTAATTGACGTTGAACGTGTCGCACTTGTTGGGGTCGCCGCTGTTCAGGCCCGTCATGAACCACTTCACCCGCTGTTGGCTGGACCCGTGGGTAAAAGCGTCCGGCACCACATAGCCCTGCGACTGACGCTGAAGGTTGTCGTCGCCAATCGCTTCGGCGGTGCGCACCGCCTCTTGCACGTCTGTCTGGGTAATCTTGGTGTCCTCGCGGGTGCGGTTGCCCCAGACCCCAGCAAAGCAGTCCGCCTGAAGTTCCAGGCGCACGCCGTAGCTGTTGGCCTCGGCCTCGGTGCGGGCGCTGCGCTGACGGCGCTCGACCTGATCGGCAATCCCCAGCTCGTTCTGGACGTGGTGCCCGACCTCGTGGGCCAGCACGTAGGCATACGCAAAGTTGCCGCCGCCGCCTAGCCGCTGCTGCATGGTGTTAAAGAAGCTGGTGTCCAGATAGACGTTGTTGTCTGCGGGGCAGTAAAACGGCCCCACGGCGCTGTTGGCCTGGCCACAGCCGCTGCGCGTGCCCCGCGTGTACAGCACCAGGGTCGGCTCGGTGTAGGTGCGGCCGGCCTGCTTGAAGATGCTGCTCCAGACGACATCGGTGCTGCCCAGGACCTCTTTGGTGAACTGAAATTCCTCGTCGTTGGCACCCGGGGCGCCCTGCGACTGGGCCGGTGCGCTCTCTTGATCGCCGCCCAGAATGGCGCCGGGATCGATCCCGAAAAACATGGCAATCAGGGCGATAATCAGGCCGCCAATCCCACCGACAGCAATGCCGCCGCCAGGCAGGCCACCGGCGCCCCGGCGGTCTTCGACATTGCCAGTGCCAGGAAGGTTTTTCCAGTCCATACAGTCTCTCCTTGACAGGTCGGGCTGGCCCTACGGGCGCCTCCTGGTCTCGAAGGTCATTGTAGGAACCCCTGCAAAGGGGCCGTCTGACGACACCTTTAGGCTTTGCAGGGAAGTTTTGAAGAAATCAGCGGGGCTTTCTTAACGCGGCAGCGGCGAAGGGCTCTGAACATCCAGGATTCAGGCCGAGCGGCGCAGCAACAGCACACCCACGGCCAGGCCCAGTAAGGTCCCTACCAGCAGGCCACCCGGCAGGCCGAACGACGCCTGCGCTTTTGGCACGTTAGGCAGCACTGCCGTCAGGAGCCGGTCCAGCCCCAGCCCAGCTAGCACCACCAGGAGCATCAGGGCCATGCCCAGCCCCCAGGCCGTCAGTTCACGCGCTGGGGAGGCGCCAGCTGCTGTCAAGGCGCGCGGCACGGCCACCAGCCCAGCAGCCGCCAGCCCCACCCCCACGTAGACCAGCCCAAACCCCCGGCTGAAGCTGTCGCCAGCCAGCGTCATCACCAGCGCCACTACCGCCGCTCCCGCGCCTAGACCCGCCAGCCCCAGGGCCAGTGGCCCGCGCACCAGCATGACCCCCAGCGCCAGGCCCAACCCCGCGCCTCCACCTAACAGCCACCCAAGCCACGCCATACCCCATTCTTAACAGGTTGGCAGGGCGCTGCGCGTCAACCGAACGAGGCATCCATAAAATACAGCGCGGCGGGCTGTCCAGCAGCGGAGGCCACGACCTACAGGCTCTCGCCGCGCCCGATGTTCTCCGTCGGCTCATTACTCTGTTCTCTCTGGGCCAGAGACGGCTGCCGGGCGTCACAGAGCGCCGTCAGTTCCTCACCAGTCAGGCGGCGCGTCCCTTAGTCCTCCGTTTCTTCTGGCAAGCCAGGCACATCCAGAATGGTCCCGGTGCCCCCGCTGGTGTGAGGCCCTAATACATGCGACTTGGCGGTGATGGGAAAGCGGGGAAACATGACGGGCGACTATCGGCCTGCCTCGAATTCTCTGACTTTAACACGCTCCAGGACAGCGGCGTCACCGGCTTCATAAGGCTCGGCGTCAAATCAAAAATGACCACCCATGATATCAATCAGGTTCATAGGCCAACATGTGCCGCAAAGCCCTGCTGGCAGGCAAAGAGGCAGAGCCGATCTGGCCCTGCCTCCTTTCGCTGCGCGCGTCTCAGGTAAACAGCGTGCTGACGCTGGCGCCAGTGTGGATGTTGGTAATCGCGTCGGCAAACAGCGGGGCCACGTCCAGCACCGCCAGTCGGCCATTGGAGCCGTCCAGTTTGCTCTGGGGCACCAGCACCGTGTTCGTGCTGGCCACCTGGGTCACGTCCAGGGCCGCGATGCGCTGAATGGCCGGGCCGGTATAGACGCCGTGCGTCACTGCCACGTACACGTCCTTGGCGCCCATGCTGCGCGCGATATTGACCGTTTCCACCAGGCTGCCGGCCGTGCTGATCTCATCGTCCACGATGAAGACGGTCTTGCCTTCCACGTCCCCGATCAGGGCGCGGGGACGCACTTCGGTGTCAGACAGGCGCTCTTTGTCAATCATGGCCAGCCCGGAGTCCAGGCGGCGGGCGATCTGCGAGGCGCGCTTGATGCTCCCGGCGTCGGGGGCCAACACCACGCCCGTGTGGGCGTCGGGCACCGACCTTTTGAAGTGGTCTGCCAGCACCACATCGGCCGACAGGTGGTCCACCGGCACCTTGAAAAACCCGTGCACCTGCGGGGCGTGCAGGGTCATGGTCAGGATGCGGTCGGCGCCGGCTTCCTGCAAAAGGTCGGCAATCAGGCGCCCGGCAATCGAGATGCGCGGGCTGTCTTTCTTGTCACTGCGGGCATACGAGTAATACGGAATTACAGCCGTGACGCGCCCGGCGCTGGCGCTCTTGGCCGCGTCGATCATCAGCATCAGTTCCATGATGGAGTCGCTGACAGGCGTGGAAAAGGTCTGCACGATAAACACGTCGCCTTCGCGCAGCGATTCCTCGTAGTGCACGATGATGTTGTCGTTGGAAAACTTCTCGGTGGTGCTGTGGCCCAGCGGCACCCCCAGGTGGTCGCAGATGGCCTGGGCCAGTGGGCGGTTACTCTGCCCGGCAAACACCAGCAGGGGCGAGCGGCGGCTGTTGAGCAGGGTGGACGGAGCGCGGTGGGGGACGGACAAGGGGAAATCCTCCAGAGAGAGGGGCGAAGAGAAAGGCTGCGGACGTGCGCGGCGCAGGAGGCCGGAAACCGCTCAGCAGCATACCCGGCGCACCGCCGGGGTGTCACCGCGCGCGGGCGTGCCCCGCCGGGGAACAGCGGGCGCGGCGTCTGCCTGACAGGGACGGTCCCGCCGCACCGGGGCCAGGGTAGGCTGAGCCCGTGAAACTGGACGCGGTGGTGGTGGGCGCGGGCCCCAACGGGCTCTCGGCGGCCGTGACCCTGGCCCGCGCGGGCCTGCGGGTGCAGGTGCTGGAAACGCATCATCAGGTGGGCGGCGGCCTCCAGAGCCGCGCCTTGACGCAGCCCGGATTTATCCACGACTACGGCTCTGCGATTCATCCGCTGGCAGCGGCCAGTCCGGCCTTTCGCACCTGGCCGCTGCACGCCTACGGCCTGCGCTGGGTACAGCCCCCAGTGCCCGCCGCGCATCCACTGGGGGCCGGCGCTGTCCTGCTGCACCGTGACCTGGAGGCCACAGCGGCCGGCCTGGGGCGTGACGGCCCGGCCTGGCAGCGTCTGCTGAAACCGCTGATGCACGACTGGGAAGGGCTACTGGACGACATCCTGCGGCCCTTGCCCCGCGTGCCGCGCCGGCCCCTGACGCTGGCCCGCTTTGGCCTGCGCGCCCTGCCCAGCGCCGACCTGCTGGGCCGCGCCCTGTTCCGCACCCCCGAGGCCCGCGCGCTGTGGGCGGGGCTGGCGGCCCACACGGCCCTGCCCCTGACGACCCCCGGCACCGCCGCGCAGACGCTGGTGCTGGCGCTGCTGGCCCACGCGGTCGGCTGGCCCTTCCCGGCAGGAGGGGCGCAGCGGCTGGCCGACGCCCTGCACGCTTACCTGACCTGGCTGGGCGGTGAGGTCCTGACCGGCGTGACGGTGCGCGGTCCGGCCGACCTGCCCCCCGCGCGGGTAACGCTGGTGGACAGCAGCCCCCGCGTGCTGCTGGACCTGCTGGGCGAGCGGGCGCCGGCGAGGTACCGCGCGGCCCTGGCGCGCTACCGCTACGGCCCCGGCCTGCAAAAATTTGACTACGCGCTGTCCGGCCCGGTGCCCTGGCAGGACGAGCGGGTCGCCCTGGCCGCCACCGTACATCTGGGCGGCCACGCCCCTGAGATTGCCGCAGCTGAGGCCGTCACCACCCGCCGCATCCCGGCGCGCCCCTATGTCCTGAGCGCCCAGCCCAGCCTCTTTGACCCCAGCCGCGCGCCCGCTGGCCACCACACGTTCTGGGCCTATACCCACGTTCCCAGCGGCAGCGCTGAGGACGCCCAGGCCCAGGTGGAGAGGCAGCTTGAGCGCTTTGCCCCCGGATTTGGGGCGCGGGTGCTGGCCCGGCACCGCACGACAGCCCGGCAACTGGAAAGCTTCAGCCCCGTTTTTCAAGGAGGGGACGTGAATGGCGGCGCGGGCGACCTGTGGGGCCTGCTGGCCCGCCCGGTGCCCACGCCGACGCCCTACCGCACCCCCGTGCGCGGCGTGTACCTGTGTTCCAGCGCGACCCCACCTGGCGGCGGCATTCACGGCATGGCCGGGCATCACGCCGCTCTGGCCGCCCTGAGGGACGAATTTGGGATTCAGGAGGTGCCGTGAGGGCCCGGTGGTCATGAAAACCCCCAGGGCAGACACCGCCGACCTGGGGCAACCTCACCTGCACTTAGCGCCGCGTCTTTTTCTTCTTGACCTTTTTGGTCTTGACCTTGGCGGTCTCGTTCAGGCCGACGCTGGTGATAGCCGTAGCGCGCCCGGCCACAAACGTCACGCTGGCGTAGCTGGCCGCCGAGTTCTTCCACTGGTACACGGCCTGGGTGGCGGTGCTGGACAGCTGCTCGCCAGGAGCGCCCACAATGCGCTGCACCTCAGGGAGGCTCAGGCCCGTGCGCAGGCGCTGGTATTCCCCCTTGGTAATCAGGTCTTCAGGACCGCAGGCACTCAGGGCGCCCAGCGAGAGCACCAGCCCCAGCACAGGTAAACGGATCATGCGACTCCTTTGCAGCCTCAGACAGATACCGTCTCTCTTCCATTCGCCCCACTCGGCTTGAATTGTTAGTACAGACCATTCAAGCCGGATGGGGCAACGGGCCTACTCGCCCCGGAAGATTTTGCCGACCTTACCCAGAAAGCCCTCGTGTTTCTCGTTCACCTCGTCGCCCACGGCGCGCGCATAGGCCAGCAGGGCCTCGCGGGCCTCGGGGGTCAGCTGGCCAGGCTTGGGCACCACCACGTCATATTCCACAATCAGGTCGCCGCTGCCCGAGCCCTGCAGGCG
This sequence comes from Deinococcus betulae, assembly GCF_020166395.1. Lineage (NCBI taxonomy): Bacteria > Thermotogati > Deinococcota > Deinococci > Deinococcales > Deinococcaceae > Deinococcus > Deinococcus betulae. The sequence continues at coordinate 18,681 of NZ_JAIQXU010000024.1, forward strand.
GGGCATCCCCTGACCGCGCAGGCGGTGCAGTTCGCCGTGCTGGGTACCGGCCTTGACCTCCACCGTCTGCGGCCCGTCCAGAGTGGGCACCGTCACCTGACCGCCCAGCGCCGCGCGGGCAAACCCGATCTTGGCCGTATGAATCAGGTGTTCCTGCTCCCGGCGCAGCTCTGGGTGGCGCTCCATCTCGATATGGACGTACAGGTCGCCGTTGCCGCCAGGCCCCTCGTTGCCCATGCCACTGACGCGAATGCGGTAGCCCTCGTCAATACCGCGCGGCAGCTTGACGCTCACCGTTTCGGCTTTCAGGGTGCGGCCCCGGCCTTTACACACCGTGCAGGGGTCCTGAATGATCTGGCCCTCGCCCCGGCAGGTGGGGCAGGCCTGCTGCGTTTCCACGACGCCAAAAATGGTCCGGGCCTGGGCCCGCACGGCGCCGGCCCCGCCACAGGTCGTGCAGGTGACAGGAGGCTTGCCGCCGGGTTCGGTCTTGCTGCCGTGGCAGTGGGTGCAACCCGTCAGGCGGTCGACATCAACCTGGATTTCTTCACCGGCGCGGGCCTGGGCCAGCGTGACGTGGGCCTCGGTTTCCAGGTCGTCGCCGCGCGCGGGGCCGCGCCGGCCCCCCCGGCCACCTGCGGCGCCGCCAAACAGCTGCTCGAAGATGTCCATCGGGTCAAACCCGGCCCCGCCCATGCCGCCAAAGGGGTCGCCCCCCGGCATGCCGGCGCTGGGCGCACTGCCAAAGCGGTCATAGTGCGCGCGTTTTTCAGCGTCACTCAGGACCGCGTAGGCCTCGTTGATCTGGGCAAACTTTTCGGCGGCCCCCGCCTCTTTGTTGCGGTCAGGGTGGTATTTCAGGGCCAGCTTGCGGTAGGCGGATTTAATCTCGTCGGCGCTTGCGGTTTTCGCCACGCCCAGCAGTTCGTAATAGTCCATAGGGTCGTTTCTCGCCGGGCACCTGCACGGGCGCCGGGCCTCCGGGATTCAGGTTAACACGACCGCACTCAGGAAAAGTGGGTGGGCTGTACCTAGAGCGGGTGGGCTGTGAGGGTCTATCTCCCACAGCCCACGCTTCACCAAGTCCCTTAGTTGTGCCGGGACGCCAGCCAGCCTTCGACGGCGGCGGCGGCGCCTGCTTGCTCCAGCACCACGGCCAGTTGACCGTTGCCAGAGGCCGTCAGCAGCACCGGCTGGCGGGCATAGGTCAGCGTGATGTGGCGCAGGTCGCCCTGGCCCACATGGGTGCCCCCCACGTTGGCCGCCGTCACCAGAAAGCGAGCGTACATGGCAAAAGCTTCGGGCAGGGCCGCGCCGGTCTGGGCGCTGACCTGACCACCTTCGCCGTACAGGGTGGCGCCCAGTACGCCGTCCAGGCGGCCCAGGCTGTCCAGCAGGCCACCATCGGTGCCGGTCTGGACAGAGGTTGCGGGAGGCTCGGCGGCAGCGGGGGCCGCCGGGGCGCGGGCGGCGAGGGCCGCGCGCAGATGCGGCTCGATGGCCGGCAGCAACTCGGCCGGGGTAAAGGGCTTGCGCAGGACGCCACAGGCGCCGGCCCCCTGGGCGTCGCGCTGGGTCACCTCATCCACGATGCCGCTCATGAGCATGATGGGGGCACTGATCCCCCGGTCGCCCAGAATGCGGGCCAGTTCCAGGCCGCTCATGCCGGGCATCAGGATGTCGGCCAGAATCATGTCGGGCATCGGCTCCAGCGATTCCAGGGCGGCCTCGGCGCTGTCGGCCATGCGCACGGCGAAGCCCTGCGGGGCCAGGATGCGCTCCAGGGCTTTACGGACGCTGACGCTGTCGTCCACCACCAGCACAGTGGTGGGGTTGGCGGGGTCGGTGAGGTCGGACGGATTCATGAAGCCTCCAGGGCAGAAGAGTGACTGTCAGCGGCGTGGGCATGGTCGACATGCACCGCCGCTTCCATCAGCAGCCGGGCGGTGGGCAGGGTAATTTGCTTGGGATACCCGCCCAGGGCGTCCGGGGAAAGAAGGTGAAAACGGAAGTCGCCCTCGGGCCGGGCACTGAGCAGGAGCGTCGCGGCCTGGGTGGGCGCGCGCCCCGCATATTCGGCGTCAATAATCTCGCCCCGGCGCAGCACCAGGTGGGCGGGCTGCGCCCCCAGATGCACGATCAGCAGGCCCGAGAGCTGCAGTTCCTGGGCGCAGAGCAGCACGTCGGTCAGGCCCAGGTCGCTCAGGTCGCCTTCCAGGGACGCCGCTTCGGGGTCGTCCCAGGTGGGCGCGGCGGGACCCGGCATGCGGGCCAGGGCGCGGGCCAGGCCCTCGGGGGCACTGGACCCAGCCGGCACCACGACATCGAATGGCCCGCCGTAGCGGCTGGGCAGCTGCGCGCCGGCAATCAGCACGATGGTCTGGGCGCTGGCCGGGTCGTCCCGCAGAATCTCGTGCAGGTCGGCAGGGCTGAGGTCGTCCAGCAGGGGGTCAATCACCACCAGCGGGGGCCGCTCACGCTCAATCTGGGTCAGGGCGTGCAGGCCACCCGCCGCCGTGGCCGCCGTCCAGCCCGCCACCTCAATCAGGGCGGCGTGGGACAGCGCCCGTGACAGCTGCGGCGAGACCACCAGGCAGCTGGCGGGCGTGTCCAGCAGGGGGCTGGTCATGCCTGGGCTCCTGGCTGAGCGGCGCCCGGCAGCAGGGCCGTGAGGCGGCGCAGCAGCAGCCGCTCCTCGGCGGGCTTGGCCAGGTAATCGTTGGCGCCCAGTTCCAGGGCGAGCTGCTGGTGCTTCTCGCCGGCGCGGGTGGTCATCATGACCACGGGCGTCTGCGTGTGGGCCGGGCTGGCCCGCAGCGCACGCAGCAGCTCGAAGCCGTTCATGCGCGGCATTTCCAGGTCGCTGAGAACCAGGTCGGCGCCCAGGCCCGCCAGCATCTTTTCCAGGGCGTCCTGGCCGTCGTGCGCGGTGGTCACGGTAAAGCCGGCGCGTTCCAGCGTGCGGCCTACGTGGCGGCGCACGCTGAGGCTGTCGTCCACCAGCAGGATGTGGGCCTGGGCCGGCGCGGCGGCCAGGGCAGCCCGGCGCGGCTGGGCCTGCATGCGGCTGAGCCCCACCGGGTCCAGCACCGGCACCGGGTAGGCGCGGCCGTCCGCGTCGCTGAGGGTGGTCATGCCGCTCAGGTAGCCCAGGCCGCTCAGCAGGTTCCCCGCCGGGCGCAACACGATTTCTTCAAGGCTCAGGAAGTCGTCCACGATAACCTGCAGGGTACCGCCCTCCGGCAGATTCAACCGTGCCACATACCGCGACGTGCCGGCAGCCTCGCCCCAGGCGGCGCCCAGGTCCAGGCTGCCGGCCGGGGCCTGACCGGTCAGGGCGCTCATGCCCTGCAGCTGGGTCGCCAGCACCGCCACCCGCACCGAGCCCACGCGCATGACCAGCACGTCGGTAATCTGTTGCGCCACCGGCACCGAGAGGTTCACGGCGGTGCCCTGGCCCGGCTGACTGGTCAGGCGAACGCGGCCCCCCATGCGGGCAATCGCGTCGCGCACGGCGTCCATGCCCACGCCGCGCCCGGCTTCCTGCGTGACCTGCTGGGCGGTGCTGAGGCCCGGCAGGAAGACCAGCGCGGCCGTCTGCTCGTCGGTGTAAGCGGCCAGCTCGCCGGCGCTGGCGTGGCCGGCTTGCAGGGCGCGGGCGCGCAGGGCGTCAAAGTTCAGGCCCTTGCCGTCGTCGCGCACCATGACCGTCAGCTGGCCGTCGGTCACGGCCGCCGCCACCTTGATGCTCAGCCGGGCCGGCTTGCCCAGGGCGGCGCGGGCATCTGCGCCCTCACCCCCGTGAACGGCGGCGTTGGTCAGCAGGTGCAGCAGCGCCTCGCCCAGCGGCCCGGCGTGCTGGGCGTCCAGCAGACTGTCCTCGCCCTCAATGGTCAGGGTGAGGTCGTCCCGGCGCCCGGCCCAGCGGTGCAGCGGGGCCGTCACGCGCGACAGCGGCACCAGGCGGGCGCGGCTGAGTTCCACGCGCAGCTGACGGGTCAGTTTTTCCAGCGCCGTGACCTCGTCGCCCAGCGCGCTGATACTCTGTGCCGTCTGGGCGCGGACCTCCACCAGGTCCGCGCTCAGCTCGGTCACCGCGCGCGCCAGGATGTTCAGGTCGTCGTAGGTGTCCAGCTCCAGCGCCCCGAAGTCAGCCATGCGGTCTTGCAGCTGCCCGTCCTGGGTGGGCGCCGCCGCCGCCCCCGCGCCCATTTGCAGGTGCGGGTTTAAGTAGCGTTCCTCGAAGTCGCGCACCGTGCGCTGCACCCGCTCGTGGGCAGCGTCCAGGCTGGCGGCCACCTGCTGCTGCCGCAGGAACAGGCCGTTGAGGCGCGCGCGGGCGGCCACCAGCCCCGCCACGTCGTCCAGCATGCCGTCCAGGCGGGCGCTGTCCACACGCACACTCAGGCGCTCGGGGGCGGCGGTGGGGGCCGCCGGTTCGGGTGCCGGCGCACTGAGGGTGACTTCCTGACCCGCCAGCAGCGCCGCCACCATGTTGCGGTAGGTCTGAATCCGCTCGCCGGGGTTCTCGGCGCGGCCCTCGGCGTGGGCCAGCACCGCCTCGGCCAGATTGAGGCCGTCGTCCAGCAGCGGCAGGGCGCGCTCCAGGGTCACGGCGTCCTCGCGGGCGGCGCCCAGCAGGTCCTCGACGGCGTGGCCCACCTCGGCCAGCGTGGAGAGCCCCACCATGGCGCTGGAGCCCTTCAGGGTGTGCCCAGCACGGAACAGAGCGGCCAGGTCCGGGCTTTCGGCGTGCAGACCCGCGCGCAGCAGGCCCATCAGCTCGGCGGCTTCCGGGCCAAAGTCCTCCCAGATTTCGGCGTTGACCACCGCAAACACGTCTTCACGGGCGTCACTCTGACTGACCCGGGCTTCCAGCCGGAACGGCTGGCTGCGCAGAAAGTCCGTCACGAAGGCCGGGCCGGCAAGTTCGGCAAAGTGCAGGCCCACCTCGCCCTCGCTCTGCCCGCTCTCGACGCGGTTCAGGGCCGCGCTGAGGCTGGTGATCATGCGCTCGATGATTTCGGTCAGGGGCTGCACCGCCGCCTCACCCAGTCCGGCGCGGCCTTCCATCAGGCGCTCCATCAGGGCGGCCAGGGCGGCGGTCTGGGGGTGGCTGTACAGCGCGGCGGTGCCGTGCAGGCGGTGGCTGAGCACCCACAGGCGCTCCATGGCGCCGGGGCGGGCGTCGGGCACCCACAGGTCAACGGTGGCGTCTTCCAGGCCCGCCACGACGCTGCGGGCATCCTGCAAATACGTGGCGGTCAGGTCCGCGTCCAGGGTGACCGGGGTCTGTGGCGAGTACGTCATGGCGGTATTCCTCTCTGGAAGTCAGGCAGGGCGAAGGAGGGAGGGGGGACAGACGGGGCGGAAGCTGGGCCGGGCGGCGCCCGCACAGGGCGCAGGTCACCTCGGCCCAGCCTCAGGCGCTTTAGTTCGTGGGCAGCTTGAAGCGCGACAAGCCCTGCAGCAGGTTCTGCGCCAGGTGCTGCAGACGCTGGGCGGCGTCACGGCCCTGCTGCACGCTCGCGTGCGAGGCCTCGGCGACCTGACCGATCTGCTCGACGGCCTGGCCCACCTGCTCCACGCTGCGCACCTGCTCAGCGGTGGCGGCGTTAATGCGCTCGGCAAACTGCGCGGATTCGGCGGCCAGCTTGCCCAGCTGCTCGATGCGCTCCCCGGCGGCCGAGGCCACGCGGTAACCCTGCTCCACCTCGCGGGTGCCGTCTTCCACCGAGCTGACCACTTCCGTGATTTCCAGCTGCACCGTGCGGATCAGGCTGGCGATGCGCGCGGTGGCCTGCGCCGAGGAATCGGCCAGCTTACGCACTTCGTCGGCCACGATCGCAAAGCGGCTGCCTGCGGCGCCTGCACCGGCGGCCTCAATGGAGGCGTTCAGTGCCAGCAGGTTGGTCTGGCTGGACAGACGCGAAATGGTGTCCACGATTTCCTGAATTTCCAGCGAGCGGTCGCCCAGCGTCTTGATGCGCTTGGAGACGCCCTGCACCTCGCGGCGGATGTTCTGCATGCCGTCCAGGGTGCCCAGCACGGCTTCGCGGCCCTGCTGCGAGGCTTCCAGCGCTTGACGGGCGGACTCGGCGCTTTGCTGCGCGGCCTCGGCCATCTCGCGGAAGCCCTCGGTCACCACGCGCACCTGATCGGCCACGCGGCGGGTTTCGGCGGTGGTGGTGTCGGCGCCCTGCACGATCTGGTCGGTGGTGCCCAGCATGTCGCGGCTGGCGGTCGTCACCGACTGCGAGGCCTTTTGCACTTCCCCCAGCACCGCGCCCAGCTCGTCAACCATCACGTTGATCGAGTCTACGACGTTCCCCAGCACGTCTTCGGACACCACGCCGCGCCGGGTCAGGTCGCCGCCCGCGATGTCCATGGTCACGTCGAGGAACGACCCGATGTTGCCCTGAAGCTTGAGGGCCTCCTCGCGCTCCAGAACGTTTTTCGCTTCGTTTTCACGCAGCTGCACGGCCGCGCCGTTGAAGGTGTGGGCCATGAAGCCCAGTTCGTCACGGGTTTGCACCGGCACCTGCACGTTCAGGTCCCCCTGCGACAGCGCGCGGTTGGCGCGGGTCAGGGCCGACAGCGGCTTCACGATAGAGCGGGACAGGCGAATCAGGAGGGTAAAGGCCAGAATCAGCGCGGCCACGATGACGGCCAGCGTGATCCACTGGGCGCGCTGGGTGCGGTCGGCGCGGTCCTGAATCTCACCGACCAGGCCCTTGACACCGCTGTTAAACGAGGAGGTGACCTGCAGCAGCGCCCCGCCTTCAATGCTGTTGACGTTCACGCCCTTCAGGCTGTTGGCTTCAATGGCGGCGCCCAGGTCGGCCACGGCCGGGGTCACGGCGTCACTGAGCTTCTGGGCCGATTCGCCCAGCGGCGCCAGCGTGGGGTCGTAGCGCACCGCGCGTTCCATGCTGGCGTTGTAGGCGGCCACGCTGTCGAGCAGCTGCACGTTCAGGTCGCGCAGCACGTTGATGTACGCGCTGTCGTCGCCCGCTTCACGGTTGCCGGCTTCGACGGTCAGGTAGGCCAGGTTCAGCAGCGTGGACATACGCGGCAGGTTGCGCAGGGTCGCTTCCATCACGAAGAAGGCGGCCGGCTCCGGGTCGAGCATCAGGCCCGACTGGGTCAGCAGGTCTTCGCTCAGGTCGCGCTGGTAGGTCGAGAGCAGCTGCCCGTAGGTTTGCAGCACGGCCAGGTCCGGCTGGGTGCCAATCGAGTCGGGGAGAATCTTCCAGTCGCGGCGCAGGGCCTGCACGCGCTCGCGGTATTCGGGGGCCACCTGGGCTTCAAGCTGGTCAATGGCGCGGTCCACCGCCGCCGCCGCCTTGTCGGCGCCGGCCGTGTCCTGCTCCAGCGCCGTGTCCACGAAGCTTGACAGGTTGCTGTTGATGTCGCGCAGAGGCGCGAACTGCTGAATCCCGACCAGCTCGCGCTGCGCGAAGGTGATGTCCTTTTGCTGCTCGGTCAGCAGGGCGCTCACCAGACCGGTCAGCGGCAGACCGAAGGCCAGCACGGCCAGCGAGAGCTTCTGGCCCACGCGGAGCTGCCCCAGCCAGCCGACGCGCTGGGCATCTTTGTTGCGGCGCATGGCGCGGGTGAGACGAACCGTATGGGATGGCAGGGAGTTTTGCATGGGTGGGCCTCCGGGGCGGGAGAGACGAAAGAGCCGTGCGGGGTCAGGAACCCAGGTGACCGCGCACTTCGCGGGCCAGGGTGGCGGCGTTGAGCAGCGGGCCGCCAGGCATATCAATCAGCAGCGAGGTGCTGGGTGGAGGACTGGGGAGGCTGGTCACGCCGTACACCTCGTGGACCAGCAGGGCCACGCGGTCACCTTCCAGGCTGGTCAGCACGACCAGGCGGGGGGCGCCTGCCCCTTCCTCGGCGGCCAGCAGGGGGCTCAGGTCCAGCAGCGGCACCGCGCGGCCCTGGATGGTGGTCAGGCCACGCAGCAGCGGCTCGCCGTGCGGCAGGGGCGTCACAGGCCCCAGTTCAGCAATCGCCTGCTCGCCCGACAGCGGCAGAGCAAAGCGCTCACCTTGCACGCGGACGAGCAGGGCGCTTTGCATCAGCCGACCAGCTTCTGCACGACCGTCATCAGCTGCTCGGGGGTGTATGGCTTGACCAGGTAGTCGTCAGCGCCCTGACGCAGGCCCCACTTCACATCGGTCTCGTTGCCCTTGCTGGACACGAAGACCACCTTCAGGGCTTCCATGCCGGGCTGCTTGCGCAGGCCGCGCACCACTTCGTAGCCGTTGCGACCGGGCATGACCACGTCCACCATCAGCAGTTCGGGGCGCACCTGGTCGGCCACGGCTTCGACCTGGGCAGGGTCATTCAGGGCCGTGACCTGGTGGCGCGCACCTTGCAGCGCCGTTTCGAGGAACTTGAGGTCGGCCGGGGAGTCATCAACAATCAGGATTCGTGCCATGAGCAAAGGGTCCTTTCAAAACTTCAGAGAGTGGAGGGCAAAGGGGGAAGAAAGCGGGGGTTAGTCGGCGGCGCTGGCGCCCAGGTCACCGAAGTCGAGTTCGTCGTCCCCGCTGCGGCCGGCGTCCATGAGGACACTGGTGACCGCCAGACCCAGCAGCAGGAAGGAGATCACGATGGTCACCAGAGTCAGCAGCTGAACATCGGCGCCGGCGGCGGCGTTGCCGACTTTCAGGACATCGGTGATCCGGTAACTCAGGGAGGCCATCCCGAGCAGCGCGGCCCCGAAGAACCCGGCGCTGATCAGCAGCGCGCCGCCGGTCTGAACAGCGACCTGACGAACGCGGTTAAGCTGCTGCATACCCCTGAAGGCCACGAGGCGCGACAGGTAGAGGGCGCCGCTGCTCACCAGGATAGAGACGAGCACGAACGCCGCCATCAGCCACCCGTTGACCTGAATTTCCGTTCCGGCGGCCGAATCACCAAAGCGGCCCACATAGTGCATCAGTGCCAGGCCGCCGCCAGCGACCGTACCGGCCAGACCCAGACGCCAGAACGAAAAGCGGCCGGTGTACACCACCAGAAACGCCGGAAACAGGGCCAGCAGCGTCAGCGCGCCGGTCAGGATCATAAAGCGGTAATCCACCGTCAGCGCCGTGTTCAGGCCAAAGGCCATCTTGGCCAGAAAATGGGTGGCCCACAGCACGTGGCCGAAGACCAGCACCTGCCCGACCAGCCAGAAGCGGTTCGCCACGTTGCGAATATTGCTTCCGGCCCGGCCTGCAAATTCCAGGGCCAGGTACGACCCCAGCGCCAGGATGAGGTAGCCCATCACGAGATACGAACTGTTCCAGGTGTGGGGCAAGATGCCACTGTCTTCCATGGGTATTCCTCCTGCAACGCGGCGGCGGCCAAGCGTTAACGTGGAGAAACCATAAACCGGACCTGCTCACATAAAACTTACTGACCTGGCGCGAGTATTCATGAGAAGGCGCACAGGTGCTCGGGGCGCCGGTTCACACAGCGCCCCCTCTGTGGACTGGATGAGGCCAGCGATATAGCAGACCATGCGGGAAGCCTGGCGACTCACAGTGGCGGCCAGTTCCACCCTGGGGCCCAGGCCACTTTTGCTTCACAACTACTCACTCTGTTCGCTTCAGAGCGGTTGAGTGGGTGGAACTCTCAGCCACTTTGGGTTCCGCCCTCAAACCAGGCTGACCAGAACCACGCCGCCCAGCAGCAGGCACAGCGGCGAATACGCCCAGGTGTTCAGCCGGGCAAACGGCTGGGTGCCGAACTGCGGCGCCAGCAGGGGCATGAAAAACCCACCTGCGCCGCGCAGCAACAGCACGCCTCCCACGGCCCCAGCCCCCAGACGCACCAGCGGCGCGCCCTCTGGGGCCAGCCACACCAGCGCCGCTGCCAAGAGCAGCGCGGCGGCCACCCCCAGACAGGCCACCGGCGGGGGCAGGTCGCGGGCGTCACGGCCTCCTATCACCATTCGGGCCAGGTGCCCGGCGTCGCGGGCTGGCCAGAAGAGGCCCAGGCCCCACAGCACATGCAGGCCAGCCACCAGCACCAGTACCCCCGCCACCACCCCACCTGGCTCTGCGTTCATGGCCCAACAGTGCGCTGGGCAGCATCCACAGCGAAAGGGCAGGTGCCCCGTGAAGCCCTGCTCGGCCACTTCAGCTTGTTCTCTCCTACTGCCCCAGCGCCGCGTTCACCACGTCGCGCGCCTCGGCCATCACCTGGGCCAGGTGGTCTGGTCCCTTGAAGCTCTCGGCGTAAATCTTGTACACGTCCTCGGTGCCGCTGGGCCGCGCCGCAAACCAGGCCGAATCGGTGGTGACCTTCAGCCCGCCGATGGCCGCCCCGTTGCCCGGCGCGCGGGTCAGGCGGGCGGTGATCGGGTCGCCGGCCAGCGTGGTGGCCGTGACCTGCTCGGGGCTGAGGCTGGCCAGCACCCTCTTCTGCTCTGGGGTAGCGGCGGCGTCCTGGCGGTCATAGGCGGTCTCACCGTAGCGGGCGCTCAGGTCGGCCAGGCGTTCGCTGGGGGTCTTGCCGGTGGTGGCGGTCATCTCGGCGGCCAGCAGGCCCGGAATGATGCCGTCCTTGTCGGTCGTCCAGGCGTGGCCGCCCCGGCGCAGGAAACTGGCCCCCGCCGACTCCTCGCCGCCAAAACCAAATGAGCCGTCCAGTAGCCCGCCCACAAAGTACTTGAAGCCCACCGGCACCTCCACCACGCGGCGGCCCACCCCGGCGCCCACCCGGTCAATCAGCGCGCTGCTCACCAGCGTCTTGCCGATGGCGGCGTCCGGGCGCCACTCCGGGCGGTGCGTGAACAGGTACTCGATCATGACGGCCAGGTAGTGGTTGGGGTTCATCAGGCCGGCGGCCGTCACGATGCCGTGGCGGTCTGCGTCGGGGTCGTTGCCCACGGCCACATTGAAGTCGTCTTTCAGGGCCAGCAGCCCCGCCATCGCGTAGGGGCTGGAGCAGTCCATGCGAATCTTGCCGTCACGGTCCACGCTCATGAAGGCAAAGCGCGGGTCCAGGTCGTGGTTGACGACCTGCAGGTTCAGGCTGTACTCAGCGGCGATGGCGTCCCAGATGGGCAGGCTGGCGCCGCCCAGCGGGTCCACCCCCAGCCGCACGCTGCTGGCCCGGATGGCGTCGATGTCAATCACCTCCGGCAACTGGCGCACATACGGCGTGATGAAATCGAAGTCTTCCAGCGCGCCCATCGCGTCTTCCAGGCTCAGGCGGTTCACCTCACGCAGTTCCCCTTCCAGAATGGCGTTGGCGCGGGCCTGCACGGCGCCCGTGACGTCGGTATCGGCCGGGCCGCCGCTGGGGGGGTTGTATTTGAAGCCGCCGTCCTGCGGCGGGTTATGGCTGGGCGTAATCACGATGCCGTCGGCCAGGCTGTGCCCAGCACTTCCCCCGCCGGCGCGGTTGTGTTCCAGAATCGCGTGACTGATCAGCGGGGTGGCTGTGAGCACGCCCGGCTGAGCGCGCACCCGCACGCCATTGGCGGCCAGCACCTGTAGGGCGCTGATCCAGGCAGGTTCGGACAGCGCGTGGCTGTCCAGCCCCATGTACAGCGGCCCCTCAATCCCCGCCGCCGCGCGGTGTTCGGCCACCGCCTGGGCCGTCGCCAGAATGTGCGCCTCATTGAAGGTGCCGTTCAGGCTGGTGCCCCGGTGGCCGCTGGTCCCAAAGGCCACGCGCTGCACCGGGTCGGCCGGGTCAGGCCGAGTCTCGTAATAGTGGGCCACCAGCCGGGGAATATTCGTCAGCAGGCGCTGCGGGGCGCGCTTGCCAGCCAGGTCGCTGATCGTCATAGGGGCCAGTCTAAGCAGCGGCTGCCGGGCGGGGGCGGCTGGGGTAAGACAGCGTGAAGGCGGCCCCCAATGTCCCGGCGGGCGCCTGCTACGCTGGAGGCATGCGGGAGTTCCTGAACGACTGGTGGCGCCTCCTGAAACTGATTGCTGGGTCGCTGGCCATTCCGGTCATCCTGTGGGGCCTGCTGGTGTGGGCCGGCGTGCTGCGGTAGGAGGTTAAAGCCCGGCCGTCAGCGGGTCCCCGCCCTGCACGTACTGGCCGATCTTCAGCGCGACGGCGATGCCCTGCCACGCGCTGTTCCCCTGCTCAAGCCGCGCCCTGTTGCCAGCAGCCACCCGCCGCAGCAACCGCAGCGCCTCCACATCATCCAGGGCCGACGTGTCCAGCGCCAGATGCTCGGCCAGCAGTTCGGTTCTGAAGGCGCGGGCGACGGCCGCATCACAGAAGGCGGCATTCAGTTCGCCGTTGCCGAACATGGAAAAGCGGTGCAGGTTGGCCGAGCCGACGGTGCCCCACTGGTCATCAATCAGCATGATTTTAGAGTGAATCCAGACCGCCCGACGCTGGCCAGTGTCATCCTGCCCGGCCAGCCCGACCAGAGAGAAGGTCGGAAATTCTCCCAGGGCCGCCCTGGCCTCAAACAAGGCCCGGCGCTCAGGAGTGACGTAGGCGCTCGCAGGAACATCCGGGGTTGCCGGCAGCACCACCGCCACCTCGACGCCCCGTTTAAGGGCGCCGCGCAGCGCCTCCACGAGTTCGGGCACCTCCAGGTACTGATGCTCCAGATAGATGGAGCGCCGCGCCTGCCGGATGGCCTGGAGGTACTGCACAAAGATGGTGCGCTCGCCAGCAGCGCCGTCCAGGGGCTGCCCGCCAATCGGGGCGGGGCCGCCGTCATACCGGTGCGGCGCGGTGGTCCGCCGAATCTGAACTGTGGCAGTTTCGGCCCTCGGGGGCAGCTGCACGGGAAAGGGCAGGTCGGCGCCGCGCCTCTCTCCCCCGTCGCGTTCACTGGCTCCGTTCCAGCGCTGGACAAAATTATGCTGCACGTCGGCCACCGCCGGCCCGCGCAGTTCGGCATAGAGGTCATGGTTTTGCCCCGCCCCCCGGTGCCCTGGCCGCGCCAGAGAATGAGGATTGAGGTTCAGGCCCCCCAGAAAGGCGCTGGACGAGGCTTCACCGGTATCCACCAGCCACAGCTTCTGGTGTTGACAGAACCCCGGCGCCGCGCGGTCCCAGCGCACGTGAAGTTTCGGGTGGAGGCTTTCAAGCTGCCCTAGATGTTCGGGCGCGCCCCAGAAAGCATTTTTTCTCAGGCTCGCCGTTTCTTCGTCGGGGCGCCAGAACAGCAGCCGAATCTCCACGCCACGCTCGGCGGCCCGGTGGAGGAAAGCGAGGGGATGACCCCGGCCCTGCGGAAATTCAAAGGCCGGCCACATGAACGTGATGGCCGCCCAGACGTAGTGCGTGGCGCCCTCTACCGTCTGACACAGTCGTTCGAATGCTGCTTCCCCGTCCAGCAGCAGCTCCAGCCGGTTGCCTTCCCGGACGGGATAGGGGCCGCCAGTCACAAAAGCAGTCTCGGACATGGCCTCCAGTCTGACAGCCTGTGCAGTGTGGGCCGCCTTCCCGGTGTTCTCAGGCACCGTCCGCCTGACCGAGACGCGGCCGACCGGCGCGCCGCCTGAACACCTCTGCTCTCGCCTATATGGAACCGCTCCCGGCGCGGTTTTTTGCTGCCCCGTGTTAGGTTCAGGCCATGACGGTCAAGCGGCACAAGGGCGCCGAGGCGCCCACCTCCTCCCACAACTTTGAACATGCGCTGGTGCTGGAAACGGCGCGGGTCACCGAGGGCGCGGCGCTGGCCGCCAGCCGCCGCATGGGCATGGGCGACAAGAACGCGGTGGACGGCGCCGGCACCGAGGCCATGCGCCAACTGCTCAATACTCTGGACATCCGGGGCACCGTGGTCATTGGGGAAGGCGAGATGGACGAGGCCCCCATGCTCTACATCGGGGAAAAGGTGGGCGCCGGGCAGTACGAGGTGGACATCGCCGTGGACCCCGTCGAGGGCACTTCGGTGACGGCCAAGGGCCTGCCCAACGGCCTGGCGGTCATTGCGCTGTCCGAACGCGGGGGCCTGATGCACGCGCCCGACTGCTACATGGACAAACTGGTGGTGCCGCCGCCGGCCGCCGGCAAGGTCAATCTGGAGTGGCCCGTAGAGGCCAACCTGAACGTCCTGGCCCAGAGCCTGGAACGCGACATCGAGGACCTGATGATCACCATCCTCGACCGCGAGCGCCACGCTGACCTGATTCGCCGGGTGCGGGCCGCCGGCGCCCGCGTGAAGCTGATTGGCGACGGCGATGTGGTGGCCAGCCTTCAGGTGGGCGTGCGCGGCACGGGCGTCCACGCCCTGATGGGGTCCGGCGGCGCCCCCGAGGGCGTGCTGTCCGCCGCCGCCATGAAATGCCTGGGCGCCGAGATTCAGGGCCGCTTTATCGCCGAGGATGACGCCATGCGAGAGCGCTTCAAGACGATGGGCGTAGACGAGACCCGCGTCTACAAGACCCACGAACTGGCGCCCGGCAAGCAGATTGTCTTCAGCGCCACCGGCATTACCTACGGCGAACTGCTCAGCGGCGTGCGGCGCTTTGGCGGCGGGGCCAGAACACACACCCTGGTGATGGGCTACGCCACCCGCGTGGTGCGCTTTATCGACACCGTGCATCTGGAAGACGACGGCGCGCGGGTCACCGTCAGGATTTAAAGGCGGGAGGGCGTGCGGAGGGGCCAGAAACATCCTGGCCCCTCCGCACGCCTCTCTTCAGTTCAGCCGCAGCCAGTAATAGTCGTACTTGCCCAGAATCATGGCGTAGGGGTCTTCAGCCACCGCCGGAAGATGGCTGCCTCCGGCCAGGGTCACAGGCATGCGTCCAGCGTAAGCCTGCAGGTCCAGCTTGACGGCCTGGGCGTTGGCGGCGAAGTTGCTGACAATCAGCAGCGTTTCGTCGGCGGTGGTGCGGGTAAACGCCAGAATGGCCGGGTTGTCGGTGTCGATGAACTGCAATTCGCCGTGGGCAAACGCGGGGTGGGCGCGGCGCAGTTCCAACTGGCGGGCCGTCCATTTCAGCAGGCTGCTGGGGTCGCGCTCCTGGCTCTGCACGTTCACGCGGCCGTACCCATACACCGGGTCGCCAATCGGCGGAAAGAAGCAGTGTTCGGGCGGGCAGGTCGAAAAGCCGCCGCTCATGCCGGCGTTCCACTGCATGGGGGTGCGGACTCCGTTGCGGTCGGCCAGCGAGAGGTCGTCGCCCATGCCAATCTCGTCGCCGTAGTACAGAATAGGACTGCCGGGCAGCGCCAGCAGCACCGTGGTCAGCAGTTCCACGCGGCGGCGGTCATTGTCGAGCAGCGGGGCCAGGCGGCGGCGAATGCCCACGTTGATCTTCATGCGGGTGTCCGGCGCGTAGGCGGCGTACATGAAGGCGCGCTCCTCGTCGGTCACCATTTCCAGCGTCAGTTCGTCGTGGTTGCGCAGAAAGGTGGCCCACTGCCCAAACTTCGGAATCTGCGGCAGGCGGTCCATGATCTCCCGAATCGAGGTGGTGTCCTCTTTTTTCAGACTCATGTATAGCCGGGGCATCACCGGAAAGTTAAAGCACATGTGGAATTCCGGCTCGGCGTCAGTGCCGAAGTACTCCACCACTTCCTCGGGCCACTGGTTGGCCTCGGCCAGCAGCAGGCGCCCCGGATACTCTTCATCCACCAGGCGGCGCATCTGTTTGAGGATGGCGTGGGTTTCGGGCAGGTTCTCGCAGTTGGTGCCTTCCCGCTCAATCAGGTAGGGCACGGCGTCCACCCGGAAGCCGTCCACGCCGAGGTCCAGCCAGAACCGGGCCGCGCTCAGCAGCTCGTCCACCACGCGCGGATTGTCGAAGTTCAGGTCCGGCTGGCTGGCAAAAAAGCGGTGCCAGTAAAAGCGCCCACTCACGTCATCCCGCGTCCAGTTGCTCGTCTCGGTGTCGGTGAAGATAATGCGCGCGTCGGCGTATTCGGTGCCGGTGTCGCTCCAGACGTAATAGTCGTGGTACTCGTTGGGACTGCCGTCGGGCAAGGTTGGGCCGCGCCGCGCCGCCTGAAACCACGGATGGTCCGAGGAGGTGTGGTTGGTCACGAGGTCGCCAATCACCCGTAGGCCACGCCCATGGGCCTCGCGCAAGAAGACCTTGAAATCCTCCAGGGTACCCAGGTCCGGGTGAATGCCGGTGTAGTCCGCCACGTCATAGCCGTCGTCTCGCAGGGGACTGGGGTAGAAGGGCAGCAGCCACAGGCAGTCCACGCCCAGATTCTTCAGGTAATCCAGCTTGCCGGTCAGGCCTGGAAAATCACCCTTGCCGTCACCGTTACCATCGGCAAAGGTCCGGACCGAGAGTTCATAAAAAACGGCGCTCTTGTACCATTCGGGCGCGGCAACCTGGGTCATGCCGTCCAGTGTAACGCCGAATGGAACCGCTGCCACAGGTACAACATAGGGCCATGCCCCAGCCTCTTGTGCGCCCGCTGACACCGCAGGACCGCGCTGCGTGCCTGCGCATTTTTCTGAGCAATGTGCCGGACTTTTTTCTGCCCACCGAGCGCGCCGATTTCGAGACCGACCTGAACGAGACCCCGCAGTACCTCGTCGTAGAGATAGAGGGCGAGGTGGTGGCCTGCGGCGGCGTGGCCCTGGACGACGACATGCAGACCGGCTTTTTTGTCTGGGGCATGGTGGCGCGCGAGCGGCAGGGTCAGGGCCTGGGGACTGTGCTGGTCGACGCCCGCCTGCGTCTGCTGCGCGACCTGGGCGCGCGCCGGGTCTGCCTGGACACCAGCCAGCTCACAGCGCCGTTCTATGAGCGGCTGGGCTTTGAAGTCCGGCAGCGCACGCCCGAGGGCTACGGGCGTGGCCTGGACCGCCTGGAGATGGAACGGGCCCTATAAGGGCACTTGATAAAAGCGCCAACAGAACGCCAATAGAACAAAGCAAAAACCCACCCGAACGGGTGGGTTCTGACTGGCTGGGGCACTAGGACTCGAACCTAGATTAACGGTGTCAGAGACCGTCGTCCTGCCATTAGACGATGCCCCAACGCAACTCTGACTGCTGCCAAAAGCAGCGTCAGGGAGTATAGATGCCCGGAGCGGCAGGCGTCAAGGCTCACCCCCAACACCGGGCCAGCGCGGCCCCGGACTGATTCCACGTTAAAACAGCGCTGGACCGCGTTCAGAGCGCAGTTGGCGCGCTTCGCCAAACTCTGATACACTGAGGTGTTGCCGCGCCCGTTGCCAGGTCATGACCGCAGAGTCAGCTTCGCAAGGAGAGCAGGTATCAGGCCAGTGCAGGGGCCGCAGTGCCCCCGCACTCAGGAGGACAGGAGTTCATGGAAGACAACACCCAGACCCCCGCCCAGCAAGGCGGGACTCAGCCCACGACGGGCACCACCCAGCCCAGCGCCCCCACCCCCGTGGAGGAGCGCGAGTACCCCGCGATGACCATGGAGGACATCCTCGCCAGTGAGGCGCAGGAGCCCCAGAGCGTCACGCGCGGTGACATCGTGGACGGCACCATCGTGTTCATTGGCCAGGAAGGCATCGCCGTGGACATTGGTGCAAAAGTTGAGGGCATCATTCCCCTCAACCAGCTCGGCGACGAGCCGGTCACGCTGGAGCAGGCCCAGGAGATGTACAAGGCCGGCGAACAGATTGAGGCCTACGTGGTGCGCGTTGACCTGCCCAACAGCCAGATTGTGCTGAGCAAGAAGCGTGCCGACCAGGACAAGGGCTGGCGCGTTCTTGAAAAGATGCAGGAACAGGGCGAGGCCTTTGAGGTCGAGGTGCTGGAAAAGGTGCGCGGCGGCCTGGTCGCGCAGGTTGAAGGCATTCGCGCGTTCCTCCCGGCCAGCCAGGTGGACACCCGCCGCGTCAACGACCTTGACCCCTACGTGGGCAAGCCGCTGATGGTCAAGCTCATCGAGCTAAACCGCAAGCGCAACCGCGTCATCATCAGCCACCGCGCCATTCTGGAAGCCCAGAAGGCCAAGGCCCGTGAAGAAACCGTGGGCCAGCTGGAAGCCGGCGCCCAGTTTGAAGGCGAAGTCGTGGAAATCACCGACTTCGGCGTGTTCGTGAACCTGGGCGGTATTGACGGCTTGGTTCACCGCAGCGAGCTGACCTACGGCCGCTTTAACCACCCCCGCGACGTGGTCAAGGTGGGCGACAAGGTGCAGGTACAGGTCATGGACGTCGACGGTGGGCGCGAGCGCATCAACCTGTCTATGAAGGCCCTCACCCAGGACCCCTGGGAAGGCGCCACCGAGCGCTACAGCATTGGCCAGAAGGTCAACGGTAAGGTCACCAACCTCACCAACTTCGGCGCCTTCGTGGAACTGGAGTCGGGCCTGGAAGGGCTGGTCCATGTCAGCGAAATGAGCTGGACCAAGCGCGTGCGTCACCCCAACGAAGTCATGAAGGAAGGCGACGAAGTTGAGGCCGTCATCCTGCGCATTGACCCCAAGGACCGCCGCATCAGCCTCGGGATTCGTCAGACCACGGATGATCCCTGGAGCGCGCTGCCTGACCGCTACCCACCCGGCACCCCCGTGAAGGGCAAGATCACCGGCATGACCGACTTCGGCGTCTTTATGGAAATCGAGGAAGGCATTGAGGGTCTGATTCACATCAGCGAACTGGACACCCAGCGCGTGAACAACCCCGCCGACCTGTTCAAGAAGGGTGACGAGATTGAAGCCGTCATTCTGAACATTGACCCTGTGGAACAGCGCGCCAGCCTGAGCCGTCGCCGCTTCCTGGGTGGCGGCAGCGTCCCCGCCCAGCGCGACTACGTGTCGCAGGGTGGCGGCGCCCGCAGCGACCGCTACAGCAGCGGTGGCGGGCAGGGTGGCCCACGCGGCGCCGGTGGCCGTGGCGGTCGCCGTGGCGACGCCGACTACGCTTACAACGCCAAGGACGCCCAGCAGGGCGGCAAGATCAGCACCAAGCTGGGCGACGTGTACGCCGACCTGTTTGCGCAGTTTGGTCTGGGCAGCGACAAGAAGGCCGACACTCCCGAAACCGAAGGCAAGGACGACACCCAGGGCTAAGCCCCAGGCAAGTCCAAGAACACCCTGAGCCAAAGCGGCCCGGGGTGTTCTTGCGTTTAGATGTGGAAGGTAGATAAGAGGGGCCGTGCCTCTTCGCAGTGAAGGTGAGAGCGTCTTTTGCAAGATCACTCCGTCCATTACGCCTACATGCCAGAAAAGAATCAGTCGGCCAACGCCAAGTAATTCAGGCCGCCGTCTCCCCTCCTCCGCAACGTTCTACCGCCGCTGAAATTTTCTGTGTAGAGGGCTGTGCCTCCAATGGGTTGCTTGTTGTCTCTAGGCACACCGAGGAGGCGTGACCGTCTCTCAGGAGGCGTCATCCTGTGCCCAACTTAGCTGTCTGCGCTTCCTGCAAGGTCGAAGGTCGTGTGCAAGAACCATCCAGCCTGTAAGACTCACGCTATCCCCTACCCCGGATGCCGCGCCGCAGCAAATGTCGCCTGGGCGCTGAAGTCGCCGGGCATCTTCTCGTACTCGCCTTCAGCGTTGAGTTCCCAGGAACCGCGTGTATCGGCCCACTCCGTGTCCAGAATGCTCAGAAAGGCCTCGCGGTGGCGGTCATCAAGCACGGGCGCGATCACCTCGACGCGGCGGTCCAGGTTGCGGCTCATCCAGTCGGCGCTGCCAAAGTACACTTCCGGGCTGCCGCCATTACCGAACGCAAAGACGCGGGCATGTTCCAGGTAGCGGCCCAGCAGGCTGCGCACCCGGATGGTCTGCGACTGTTCGGGCATGCCGGGGCGCAGGCAGCAGACCCCGCGAATAATCATCTCGATCCTCACACCGACACTGGCCGCGCGGTAAAGCGCCTCAATCAGGCCAGGGTCGGTAAGCTGATTGAGCTTGACGCGCACCCAGGCGTCCAGGCCATCGCGGGCGTGGGCGGCTTCCCGCTCCAGCAGCGCCTCAAAGCCGGTGCGGGCCGTGTCAGGGGCCACCAGCAGGTGCGTATACTCCGCCTCGGCGTAGCCGGTCAGGTGGTTAAACAGCTCGGCCACATCGGCGCCCAGATCGGGATCAGCCGAGAGCAGGCTCAGGTCGGTGTACAGGCGCGCGGTCTTGGCGTTGTAGTTGCCAGTGCCGATATGCACGTAGCGCCGCAGGCCGCCTTCCTCGCGCCGCACAATCATGGTGACCTTGGCGTGGGTTTTCAGGCCCGCCACGCCGTACACCACGTGCGCCCCGGCCCGTTCCAACTTTCTGGCCCAGGAAATATTGCGCTGCTCGTCAAAGCGGGCTTTGAGTTCAATCAGGGCCACCACCTGCTTGCCGTTTTCAGCGGCGGCGCGCAGGGCCGACAGCAGGCGCGGGTCGTCGCCTGTGCGGTAGAGCGTCTGCTTGATGGCCAGCACCTGCGGGTCGCGGCTGGCCTCTTCCAGAAAGTCCAGAATGTTGGCAAAGCCGTCGTAGGGATGGTGCAGCAGCACGTCCCCCTGACGAATGGTGTCAAAGATGCCGTCCTCTTCGTCACCGTCCAGGTCCGGCACGGCGGGCGAGTATGGGGCGAAGGTCAGCTCCGGGCGCTTGACGGGCAGCCCCATCAGATCGGCGGTGCCCAGCGGGCCTTCCAGGGTAAAGATGTCCTCGGAATCCAGGCGCAGGCGCTCTTGGAGGAAGGTAATCAGGGCGGGAGGCGTGTCGCGCATGACCTCCAGCCGCACCGCCGACCCAAAGCGGCGGCGGCGCAGGCCGTCTTCAATGGTAGCCAGCAGGTCCTCGGCTTCTTCTTCCTCGAACTCGTAATCGGTGTTGCGCGTCACGCGGAAGGCGTGGGCCGCCAGCACCTCACGGCCCTTGAACAGTTCTTCAATATGGGCGGCAATCACGTCTTCAAGCAGGAGGACCGTGTCGGCAATACAGACGGCGCGCGGCAGCACCCCCACCGGCACCTTTACACGGGCAAATTCCGGCTCCTCGTCCTCGCCGGAGGCCAGCAGCACCGCCAGATTCAGGCTGAGGTTGCTGAGGTACGGAAAGGGGTGGCTGGGGTCCACGACCAGCGGCGTCAGAACCGGCTGAATCTCGGCCAGGTAGTGCTCGCGCAGCTGCGCGCGGGCCCGGCGGCCCAGCTCTGAGGTCTTGGCCAGCTTGACGCCCTGCCGGTTCAGGTCGCGCAGGGTCCGGCGGGTCGCGGTCTCGATTTCGCGCAGCATGGCCTGGGTCCGTTCACGCACCAGGGCCAGCGTTTCGCGGGGCAGCAGGCCGTCGGGGCCGGGGGTGTTCACGCCCGCCGCAATCTGGCGGTGAACCCCCGCCACGCGCACCATGAAAAACTCGTCAAGGTTGCTGCCGCAGATGGCGGCGTATTTCAGGCGCTCCAGAGGCGGATTGCGCTCGTCGCGAGCCTCGGCCAGCACCCGCTCGTTAAACGCCAGCCAGGACAGCTCGCGGTTCAGAAACTCGCTCTGGGCATTGGCGACGGTGCTGTGGGTCCTGGGTGCCGCTGGCCTCTCCTGCGCGGGCGACGCACCGGCCGCCTTGGCCGTTCGCCGCCGACGGGCAGCAGGCACAGAGGCGGAGGGCGACGCGGGACGCTCGGTGTTCTTGGGGGGCACAGTGACAGACTCCTTGGGACAAACTCCACGGGGCAGTAGAGGGCAGGACGGTCAGGTGAACGTCAACGCCCAGGGTATACCAGCGCGGCGGCGGCGCCGCCCAGGGTCAAGGTTCGGCCTGAAGAGACGACAGGCCCTGCATGGTGGCGGAAAATGCCCGTGTACCTTCTTGCAGGGCCGCCAGCCAGCGGGGCAGCGCCGCGCAGAACGCTGCCGGAGTGTCATATAGCCCCTCAACGCTGGCCCAGACCTCGCCGTCAGCGGTGTGCAACTTGACCAGCTTGGCTGTGCGGTTAACCTCGTCGCAGGCGTACAGCGCCGCGCCGTGGTCCTCGTCGGTGGTCAGGGGCCATAGCCCAGGCCGCAGCAGGTGGTAGAACACCTCGTCCCCAGCCTGAGGCAGCAGAAAATACTGTTCCCCCTCAAACGCCAGGGACAGACCCCACTCGCCCTCGGCCTGCACCGTAAAGCCCTGGCCACGCAGCAGGTCAGCTACAGTCGGCGCTGGCAGGGTGGCCTGCTGACCAGTAGCCGCGCGGCGCGTCACGCCTTCACCCGGCGTCGGGCCCGGCGCCGCAGCGGTCGCCCGTCCAGCGAGGCGGCCTGGCCCTGGCCTGCACGCGCCGACAGGGCCGCCAGCGTCACCCGCCGGGGCCGCAGTGGCGTCAGGGGCGGTGGGTCGGGGGCCTTCGATTCCCGCAGCGTGGGCACGAGAGGCGCCGCCTGCTCTGGTTCGCCAGGTGCGGGCTTGCGTTTGGTCTTTTTCTGCGGGCATTCCAGCATGTGGCCCCCTGCGGCACGGTGAAGTGCCCCCAGTGTACGCCCTGGCCGTCAGGCACACGGCGGCCAGACTGGCTGAGGAGGCACTGGCCGGCTATGCCAGCTTTCGCAGGAGGGCGCTGTCTTTGGATTGTACGGCCGTTCCGGTGGAGATCAGAAAGGGCTCTGCTGATGGCACCGCCCTCTGAACACCGGCTTCCCATCAGCCCACTTCTTCCCCGACTCGGTCCTCGCCGCAGCGACCGGAGGCCGCACCTCCTCTCCGATTGACAACCTCTCTCAGGCTGATTCCAGCGGCGCCACATACACCTGACCGTCCTCCAATTCAGTGCGGTACAGGCGCACGGGCTTGACGGCGGGCAGCGTCTTGGCCTTGCCAGTGCTTAACTCGAACTTGGCGCCGTGCTTTTCGCAGGTGATGCGCCCCGCGCTGACCTCGCCGCCCAGCAGCGGGTAATCCTTGTGGGTGCAGTTGTTGCGCAGGGCGTAGTACTGACCTTCAAAGTTCACCACCACCACGCTGACCCCATTCACCAGGACCGCAACCTGACTTCCTTCGGGGAGGTCAGTCTGCTGGCCCACCAACACGCGCTCACTCATGAGGGCCGAGTCTAGCGCGCGAGGCAGCGCTACAGGCGCTATACCCCGCAGCCGCTCTCTAAAGGCGTCTGACGCAGGCCAGATGGCCTCCATTCAGTCACGCCGACCCCTACCCCTTCGTAATAGGCGGCCTGAACGGCAATCTCCATGCGGCCGTCGCCGTTCAGGTCAGCCAGCCCGGCCAGCCGGTAGAGATTGGCCATCGGCATGGGCACGTCGCTGCCAGGGTCCCAGGGCTTGAGCGGCGCCACATGCGCCCCCAGCGTGACGGTCTTGACCCCACTGCCCGCCACATGCCGCAGGAGCAGCAGGCTGTAGTCACCCGGCTGGCCCACGGGCGGCGGAGACTCACCGCTACGCTCGGCAAAGCGGCTGGCCTCAATGATGACCTCCTGGGTGCCGTTGCCATCCAGGTCGGCGCGCACCAGCCGGGTGATCTGAACATTCGGATTCTGAAGGCCCCGCCGCACCAGTTCGGCGCGGACGAGGCTGGCATAGACCGCATTCGTGTTGGGCAACACCGTGACGGGCCGGGGCTGCGCCCGCATGCCACCAGCGACAAACAAGGTGGACAGCGCCAGCTGCGCGGCGGGCCGCACGGCCACCTCTGAAGCCCATTCACAGGGGGAGTCCAGCGTGGCCGGCTTCTGGCCCCGCACTGTCTGCGGCGCCTGCCCCAGTGCCAGGCGGGTGTAGGTTTCCTGGCCCGTCAGCCGGGCGCGGGCGGCGTCAGGGTCCAGCCAACGGTCCCCCACCCACGCCCCCAGAAAATACGGCGTGGCCTGGCCCGGCAGGGCCGCCAGCACCGGATATACCTTGGTCACCGGCGCAGCAGTGGCCGGCAGCAACAGCAGCAAAGCAGGAATCAGCAGGCGCATGGCCCAGCCTACGGCCTGCGCGCCACCAGAAAGCTGAGGAGCAGCGGCAAGCTCCTTATCAATGGGCCGGGCGAGAGGCCAGAGACAGGCCGCGCAGGCAGCAGTGTCCCAGCCACCTCAGCAGAGTCTTCCCCGGCGGTTTCAACGGGATAGACGGTCCTCTGCTCCAGCCTGCTCAACAGTGATGCGGTTGCCCCAGGGGTCACGCAGCCGCAGCACATCGGTCTCTTCTTCCAGCTCTGCCCGGCCGCTCAGATGGGCCCGCAGGGCAGTCAGATCTGGCGTCTGGACCGTGAGGCCCGCTAGACCTGCGGCCTCGGCCGTCGGTCGGGGTTGCCCCGCTGTGTGCCACTCGTTGAGGCCGATGTGGTGGTGATACCCGCCCCACGACAAAAACGCCGCGCTGCCCATGTCGGCCACCAGGTCCAGGCCCAGCGTCTCGCCGTACCACGCCGCCGCCTGCGCTGCGTGGCCGACCTTCAGGTGAACATGCCCAATGGCGGTGCCGGCCGGCGCAGCGTAGGGGGCAGTCGTGAGGTGGCGGGGGTCTAGTCCTGCGGCCGCCAACACCGCTGCCGTGTCCACCGCCTGCGTGCCCATCTGCACCTGACCGCCTTGCCACACCCAGGTGTCGCGCGGCCGGTCTGCATAGACCTCAATGCCGTTGCCCTCGGGGTCCTGAAGATAAAACGCTTCACTGACGAGGTGGTCACCGCTGCCAATCCGCAGCCCCAGGCCCGCCGCGTGCGCCAACCAGCGGCCCAGGTCGGCGCGGGTGGGGAGCAAAAAGGCGGTGTGATAGAGCCCCGGCCGGCTGACCGGCGCAGACGGCCACTGCGGCGCCGCCTGGATGTGCAGCAGCGGCGTGCCCTGGGCACTGAGCACCGCGCGCTGGGCGCCCAGCCAGCTCACGCTGAGCCCCAACAGGCGCTGATAGAACGCGGCCAGGCCCTGAAGGTCACGCGCCGCCAGTTCCACTGGTCCCATGTGGGTCGAGGAAGCAAGAACGGAAGTCATAGCTAACAGCATGACAGCCTAGGTTTGAAAAATCAACTGATTTATTTTTTAAAAGACACTTTTGAGGCTTTGAATTGCTCTCGCAGCCTCTTCGGCTGCCAGCTTCACTCCACTTTTCGCCTCTCCCTCTAAAGAAGGATGCTCAGCAGCCCGGTGAAGTATTGACTCAGGTGAGTCACTTACACATCGAGAGAGTCTTGGAGGTTTTTCATGGTTCAGTCCACCTTTGCCGCCGTTCTGGATGCCCTGCATGACCTCGCCCGTCTGGCCCTGCCTGCGGGGCTGCTGCTGGGTGCGGGGCTGATTGCCCTGCTGCTGCTGAGCCTGCTGGACCGGCCCCGCGCCCGCGCCGCGCTGGGCTGGCTGACGGCCCAGGCGCCCCAAGTGGCCGCGTGGTGCCTGGTGGCCCTGGCCCTGGGCGCGGGGCTGCTGGCCGTGACGGTCACGCGCCGCGCCGTGGACACCCGCCTCAGCGCCCAGCAGAGCGCACGCTACGCCAACGCCGCCGACCCGGACGGCGGGCAAACCGCCCAGCAGGCCCCAAGCGCCGCACTGCTGGAAACCCGCACCTACACCCGCAGCCTGGCCCTGCCACGCGACGTGGTGACCCGCATAGGTGTGAATGACGGCTGGAGCCAGTTGCTGCCGTATCTGGGAGGCGCCGCAGGCAGCGTGCAGGACCTGCAAGAAGGTTTTACGCGCCAGGGCGAGACCCTGACCTACAGCCGGGCCGTCACGCTGCTGACCGAACGGCCCGTAGACCTGGACCGGGCGGCCATCCGGGCCAACCTGGCTTTTACCGACCCGGCCGGTGGGCGTGCCAGCTTTTACAACGCTGCCTTTGACGCGACCTACGCCTTCACCAATCCACTGGACGAGGCCGCCACCATGCGCTTTTTCTTTCCCCTGCCGCAGGGGAGCGGCACCCTGAGCGGCTTTCAGTTCGTGGTGAATGGCAAGCCGCTGCGGCCAGGCACCGCGCTGGAGGGCGCGGCCTGGGAAGGAGAGGTTCCGGCGCGGGGCACGGTCAGGGTGCAGGTGCGCTACGCCCACCAGGGCGCGCGGGCCTGGAGCTATGTCCTGAGCCGCCGCGAGGCCCTGCGCGACCTCGACCTGACCCTCACCACCAACCGGCCAGCCAAATTTCAGCGGTACGCGCTGTTCCCGACATCCCAGACCCGTACAGTGCTGGGCAGCCAGCACACCCTCCGCTGGCGACTAACCGATGTGATTACTGCGCAGGACGTGGCGGTTGTGTTTACTGGTGGCAACCTGCGGGAAACGCTACACAAGGTGCATCTGGGACAGGCGGCGGCCCTGGGTCTGGCCGCGCTACTTTGCGTGTTGTGGGCACTGACCCGGCGCCTCCCGCTGCGGCCCCTGACCCTGACAATGAGTCTGCTGGGGCTGGCACTGGGCTTTGTGCTGGGCGGCGTGCTGACGGCCTATCTGCCCCCGCTGCTGGCCGAGGGAGCAGGCAGCCTGACTGGCCTGGGGCTGGCCTGGCTGCTCCTCTCACCTGTGCAGCGACGGTACCTGCGAGTTCCCCTCGTCCTGTGCGCTGCGCTGCCGCTGACCTTCCTGAGTGGAGGGCACGCGGGCCTGCTGGTTACGGCACTGGCCACTCTGGCCCTGCTGACGCTGCAGTGGCCAGCAAGGGAGGTCAGAGCGGCATAAAAGAAGGGCCGGCCTGGGCAGTGTCCAGGCCGGCCCCTGCTTGCATTTTGTGCCTCGCCAATTGATTTGGCCAGACTGAGTCGAAGACCACAGCTGTTTTAGGGTGTGGCCAACTCAGTGCGTCCTCAGGTGTGCCAAGTGAGTTGGCCAAAAACAGACATCTTCATGAGCGCCAGGGTTCGTGCGGTGAACAAGCTAAGCTGAACACTCCGCGCAGCGTCACGGCCAGGTCGAGTGGACAGGGGCACCCACACCAGCGTCCGCCAACCGTCCTGGCACAGGACATCAGGGGACGTGCCGGTGCAGGGACTACTCAGTTCATTGGCAGAACTGCTCAAAGCAAATGGCGATGGACAATTATTTACTGCAATCAGGATTGAACATTATGTGCCTCGCCATTTGAGTTGGCTATACTGCTGCGAAGAACACAGTAAGTTTAGAAATTAGACAAACGTGCACTGGACATTGGTCTGCCAAGCTATTTGGCCCTAAAGAGGAATCTTCATAAGTGAGTTTATGGATGTGACGACTAGTTAGCGAACAATTGTTATTCAGTGGAACCATGCATCACCATTGAATTGGCAGAGAACAACTCTCATACACTCTCTCATATCTTCAGAACAGCTTCTCTTCCTCAGAGAGATACATCGACTTCGGTACTGTGAGACAGTATATATCTGTCTCAATCAAACGAAATTCCGTTCCTAGAAACTTCGATATTGACTTTGCTAGTGACATCATTAGAGGATATGGGACATGAGAAATATTCCCACTGCCACCAGCCTCCGCAGCGCGCAGAACATCATGTACAATTACTGGCAAAGCAGCGGAAAACCTCACTACATCGTGCTAGGTAATCACACTGAAGACCGCCAAACCTATTTCATCTGTACATTCAGTGAAGTTAAGATGCTGATAGCTGCCGGATATGAATTGTGGAACTCTTAAAGCTGCGTTATCTAATTCAAATAAACAACTCTAAAAACTTCCAAACCCTAACTAAGTATCTCATCTCAGCGATGTAATACAACTTATATGAGTAGATGTACAATTCAACTTCCAGATCTTAAATAGATTCATCGAGGCTTGAAAATAAAACAGAAATGAAGGAGATTTCATAAAACTAAATTCCCCAATCTACTAATATTTTAGGAACTAACAAATCTATTTCAAATCATACCTCTAAACTAGCAAGCTGAACCCAATCGATTAATTATCCGAATTGTATAAGCCACACATTGGTGAATCAACAAATGATTTAACAAAGTCAGTATGCTCCAGTCTCCGTTCTATAACGCTGTTCTGACCTTGAAGGATTACTTTGATAGATCCAGCACAGTATTCATTGGATTTTTGACTAGCACTTGGCAGCAAAGTTAAATGTTTTGAGTACTCATCTAATAAAACAGGATTAAATGAACTTTCTGGAGAGCATTGCTTTGAAAGTTGCGTGCAGAGAATCTTTATCTCCGGCTTCGATGAAATAACAGTATCAACAACCGCCCTCAAAGGATTAGAATATTTATTTCTACTTATAGAAAAAATAACGGATTTCGGGCGAACTACATCAATAAGAGATTGAGTAAACTCTTCCATATTTGTGCCGCTACCTGCTAGCCCCCCGTGATGCGGAAAAATAAGGATGTCCGAGTCTATAGCGACGTTATTAGCTTTTATAAAATCAAGAGACTGACCATCCATGTCTCCACCGAATAGAGCAATCCGATGGCCTGCATGATACACAGAGTACACAGCCGAAGCACTATTGCTAGTAATTGGTACCCCTGTCGTAGATCTGCCTCCATTTCCTAAAAAAGCCGTACTACCTGGAGGGGCTACGGTGTATATAGCAATGTCTGCAAATTCGCATGACGCATGGGAAGAAGCATACTGTAAATGCAGTTTTGTGTTATTTCTGCTAATAGAGTCGTCAACAGCTATCTGTAGCCTCCGCATATTCGCTCCATCTTTTTTCAAATCAGGGCATAGATGCAGATTTTTAACTATGAGGTTTCTACTGGATAAAATCGCTGTTAGACCTCCAATGTGATCTTCGTCAGCGTGTGAGATGAAAACGTGTTCGATGGAAGAAACACTCAACTTACTCAGCGTTTGGACAAGGCTTGCACCTGGAGCGGCGTCTATGACGGCAAACAAGCCCTGACTCTCTATAATAGAGGCATTTCCATGTCCAACATCAAGTATCAGCAGCTGATCCATAAGATTATTCTCTTACATCCATAGAGCTCAAGAAGGATCCCAGAGCAGATTCATTAGTGTTGTTCGGCCATTCAAAATTTTCGAAGTAGAATTCATCCGAAATATCTGCACCAATATTTACCTCTGCAAAAATGTGAATGATTCCATCTTCAGATTCTTGAAGCCCTTTACGGATCCTTTCCTCAGCCCCTAAACCCATAAGCTCAACAGGAAAACGCACTGCTGATGCCGATCGCCATGCAGGTATGAAAGCGTCCACCACAACGTCATCTCCGTCTTGATCGATGTAATTAATTTCTATTAGACAACGGTGTGGTTCCCTACCATCTGAAAAATCACCATTGAGTTCTTTTATACATTTTGATAACCCCTCAAGAATTGCATTATCATCAATCTCTGATCGAGCAATTAGAGATGGAATTTTTCTTCTATACTTGCGAATAGTGGTATCTACATCCTGCTCACTAAATTGAGTGAGGAGTAGCGCCGGTAACTTCAAATCATATAATGCGGCAACCAGTTGTGATCCATAAAATTCAGCCAAGCGGCCATGCTGAAGTCTATGATCACATAAAACTCCACAATCCCCCTTCTCAATCTCATCAAGAAGATTCGGAACAAATTTATAATGACCATCGATAATAAGTCTAGGATTAAAATCCATATCTACTATCCTGTCTCTCAGATCTTCAGCAAGCTCTCTATTATCGTCTATAATATAGATATTTCTAGGTATTTGAAGTATTTGAGGCGTCATTGGATTTTCCCTCCTTCTTGGTAGGGAGAGTGATATAGAATTCAGCGCCCCCAAGACTGCCATTGGCAACCACTGCTACGCTGCCACGAAGATCATTAACCGAATCTCGCACAATCGTCAAACCAAACCCAGTCCCTTGTCGGTTTGTTGTTACTCCGGGTAGCCATATCTTTTCTATGTCTACATTTTTGATGCCCATACCGTTATCTGAATGGATTACGCGGGCCATTCCACCCTGATCTTCTATTGAAATGCTGATCACACGATCAGAACTATCAATATTAGATTTTGTTAGTGCGTATATAGAATTAGTAATTAAATTAGTTGCAATAGATTCCAGCATGGCGATACTGCCTCGGACCATGGGGGAGGCACCTGTCGATGCAATATGCAAAGTTATTTTTGCTTCCTCCAACAAAGGCTTAAATAGTTTTGCAATATTATTCCAAATTTCCACTAAATCAAGATCATCTATATTCCTTTTCCTACGCATCAAATGGAAAATTGGAAACTGAGAATATGCATTTAATGATATCGACAATGACCTTATACGATCTATCGGTATTTTGAATTCCGTTTCAAACTTATCCGGTGCAAACTTTTTAGATCTTCTTTCCAAAGTGTCGGCTGAAGTTTTGATCGTAGTTAAAGGTTTTGAAGACTCATGAGCAAATACGGCAGATGTGGTTCCCGCAGTTGCAAGAGACCTGTATAACTGCAGCTCTTCTTGCAGATTATCAAGCTCAACTTCTTTGGCTTTAACAAAACTATCTAGAGCGTTTTGCAATCCCTTCTTTTCTGCAGGCGCGGATGTAGAATTAATTACCTGCCTCAGTTCATTGAGTGCAGCAGAGCTATTGTTAGGCGAGCTAAGTTTACTCGCCTCTCTACGAGCCTCCGCGATTCGCAAACGTTCCTTACCCATCCAGTCAATTACCTCTTTCGCAAATCTTCGTAACTCATCAAAGGTTTCGTTCTCAACGAATCCAATCCTATTAGTTGGTTGATCT
The DNA here is from genome assembly GCF_020166395.1 of Deinococcus betulae. NCBI lineage: Bacteria > Thermotogati > Deinococcota > Deinococci > Deinococcales > Deinococcaceae > Deinococcus > Deinococcus betulae. Next base: position 49,116 of record NZ_JAIQXU010000024.1, read on the forward strand.
AAAACTAAATTTGGATCATTGACCACAACTCTTCCAATAACATTGTTTGTAGAAGGTCTTTCCTCTGGTCTTCTTGCTCTTGACAAATTCATGTCCAACCAATCGAAGCCAGGATCCCCATATGGCCTAACACGAATGCCACGATGATAAATATGTACCCCTCCGACACTCCTTAGCCAATTTCTAACATCCTGCAATCTAGCAGTTGTCTCATTAAAATACTCATTACTTAAGATCCATACCCACATTTCAAGTTGAGCTGGTGGAATTTTATATTTTCGGCTTGATTTTATTGGGAGTAAAGTCTCAAATAATACCTCTCCGCTGCTATCATGCACAGCTGCTTTGCCGGTTCCATCTTTACCTACGCTAGCTATCAACTTGTAGTTTGAAAAGTCAAAATATGAATCCTTTACTCTATCTTGGTAAAATTTGAATTCCTTACTTGCTAAAACAACCTCAAAGTTACCTGATGCTTTAAACGGATCTTTCAACAAAATCAATTCTCTCGTTAGCCTCTCAACATCCTCTGATGTCATTTTCTGTCGCAAATTTATTATTTCAATTTCGACTCCGTGTGGTAAGGTACTAGATTCCCTAGTGATTGGTATCTTTATATCTTCGATAGCATCCGCATGGTCAATTTTGTGCCACTCAATCTTTGCTGTATATTGAATCCCAGGCTCTTTTCTTGGTCTACTTCTGATAATCACCTTTTCACCAAGTCTCAAGGCGGCCAAGCGGCCTAATCCCTTATCACCTACAGTAAGCCTTTTTCCAGCTGTTTTCTTCTTTGGAGATTTTCTAGATTTACCAATCATAAAAAATCCATTTAGAATATCCTCAGCGGTCATTCCAATTCCATTGTCTTCAATAAAGATAGTCCCACCACGATTTTTTACACGTTGAAGTCTGACTGTGCATCGCTTTGCGTCTGCGTCATACGAATTTTTTACAAGTTCAATTAAGCCTTGCTCCGGGTTAGGTATTAATTCTTCTCCAAGCCTTTGCAGGATATCCGGAGCGAATCTAAGATGTCCAAAATCTACAGAGTCATTCATTCAGACCACCAAGGTAAGTCTTGCAGAGCACTTACAGTCAAATGTCGACACCTAATTCGATCATTAAGCCAATTATTGGTCCGACTATCAGATAGACGACCCATTAATTCTTTGCAGTCTCTTAATCTTTTACTTTTAGGCTGTAAAATAATGAGGTGATTTTCTACTGCAACTTTTTTTCCAATACAACCAGCAGCGCGCACAATCGTTGCTACAGCCCGATTTGCATCCTTTGATCTAGATGTTCTACGGACCAAAACGAAAGGTGGTCGGAAGGTAACACCAGTGAATCTTCTTTCTATGCCACCAACCCTAATAATCTTCCAGGGCGGTAGATGTTTCGCGTGTATATACGAGACAAGTTCGCCAATTTCCGCGTCTCTATGTGGGACAACCCTCCCCACGCTCACATCAAAGAAATCCCTTACTTTTAAATTCTCCTGTGCACCCGCATCAGCAAGGCTCTGGGGCATCCAAGGTGCCGGGCTTGAAGTCACTTCACGCACTAAATTAAGACGCAATAGAAAAACATCAACTTTTGTGTCTGTATCAAACTGTCCTAAAATCTTGATTTGCTCAACATAGCTCTTTTTATTTAGTAATTCACGCCAAGACCGATAATTTGACCCTGCTCGTAATACATCAGGCAAAATTGCTCGTATCGATGCGCCCTCTATTGCACCATTGAGAGATAGTTCTATGAATTTCGCAGCTAGAGAGACTTTTCCCGAAGCCCATTCACAGTTATCATCGCTAGCCACACGGTTATAGGGTGGGTTCAAAAGCAAATACTGAACTTTTGGCCACTGTGTTCGAACAGCATCACAGGAGCGAATATTTGGGAATGCTCTTTCCAGTGAGCTTATAGGCTTATCACAGTATTTTGAGCCGTAAACCTCTGTTCCACGGTAAGAGGCCAGTAGCGCGAGTCTGGCACGGGTAGAGCGGACAAACGCCTCATGTAAATCAAAGCCATGAATTTTTTGACCCCATAACTCAAGCGTTTCACTAAGAGTCGCCTTTATCGGCAGTCGACGCGCGTAAGCTAGAAGTAAATTTCCTCCTCCGCATGTAGGATCAAATACGCTCCCGCTAGCAATTTCTTCGTCTGACAAATCAGCAACCAATTCATCTGACATAGTATCGCTGGTAAAAAATGCCCCATATTCCTGTAGAGTACTAATTGGGACAACATGCCTCAGAGTCTTAGATAATTGACCATTCAACGCATCTGCCACTGCGGCTCTGCTCGCGGGAGAGTCAACGTAGCGGTCTGGTCTAGAGGCGAGTAGTTCAATTCGGCTCACCAGTGGCTCAATATTTTTGAAAGAATTCAGCATTGACCCTCCAGATATGGCCTAGATTTTGGACGTTGGTTGGCACTTTTTGCGACAATAGAGTTTTTTAGGTCCGTGCACAAGCCGACATTCTGCACAGGATTGTCCAGAAGAATTCCGGCCGGTTTTTTTCTTCACCAGAGCGCGAAATTCCCTAACACACATCTGCTGCGACCATGCAGCAAAAAAGGACCTTGATTAGCACATTCGCAGCACGAGAGCAACAAGACTGCCAGGGACGGCACCTTCCAGAGCCGGAGACCTACGTCAGCGGTGACTGACATTCCTAAAACAGGCGCTCTCCTGCATGCAATATTTCGCCCTAGATGGCATTCGACCACATTCAGCTCACGAAGCCCGCTGGACACGTGAGTTGGAACACCAAGAACAGGGCGTGAGTCGGACGGTTTCCTCAATCAAGCCAGCTCGCATTCCATCTTAGTTCTTGACCAACTATGTCCCAGCCCCGTCGCCTCGCTAAGCTGATAGCTGCATCAAGAGCTGGGCGCAGAACGATTCCAGCATTCACAGCAGCCCAGAAGGTCCCCGTTTGCAAGGCCTCAAAGGAGCGCACAGGATCTTCGCGGTCCTCATCGTACATCGCGGCTGCCGCGATATGGGCCAGACCGTCATACCTCCCGGCAGCCTGGGCGTGGGCACTCAGGATCAGATGGGCGATGGGGTCCTGCCAGTACGGATGCGCTTCCGGAATCAACGTCTCGAAACCGAATGGGGTGACGAGCGCTTCCACAACAGACTTGAAGGAGGTTGGCGGTAGAGTCAGGAAATGCTTTGGGCGATACGAGAGCAGCATGCCCGCGTCGTACTGCGGCACATGCGCCAGCACGTTCAGCGCGAGGTCGCGCCGCGGTCCCTGGGCTTCAAGCTCCGATGGCGCCTGGAACTGAGCCTGGGCAAAGGCGTAATACTCGGCCAACGCCAGCCAACTGGCCCAAGGGCCGAAGCTTGACAGGTCACGTCGGTCCAGTCTGCCTTCCAGTAGGGCGCTCAAGGCATTTCGAAAACGGACGTGCAGGGGAGCCTGGTCCAAGAGCGCCAGATGCTGTCCGATTCGTAGGTCATCCAGCGTCTCGCCGTCTATAAGACGGCCTTCTGCTTCAGGAAGAATGACCTTCAAGTTGTAAGTCAGGCCTTGCTCAAACGTCTCTTGATCCTCCCCACCTGACAGCGCGTGGTGAAGCGCCGCCAGGCTCTCTTCAGGCAGATCGTGGAAGCCCTCCAGGGTGTTCTGCCGGGCCAGGAGATTCACGGTAAAGGTGCGCAACGAAGAAGCGTAGGTCAAGCCGCCCGGTTGCCCCTCGACCGAGCAGATCACCGGCCAGTCCCGTTGAGGGCGGGCTGGATCAATGCGAAGCGAGAACATCAGGTCATCCCCGAATCCCTGGTAACCTCTTAAAAAAGGCAACTCACCCCAGTGGGCCTGACGCAGGTGCTCCCGAATCTCGTCGGATGTCGGCACCTTTAGGCCGAGGGTGTCAAGGGCGTCGCTCTGGGCGGTCAGTTGGTCAAGCAGGGTTTGATGCATCGGGATCCTCAGGTGATGTCTGGCGTGATGCCAAGGGTGTCCCAGCTGGCCCGGGCCGCCACAGGATCGCTCAACAGCAGTAGAGCTTGCTCAATCTGCTGGGAGTTGCCATCGTACCGGCTCTTGCGCAGTGACTGACAGACGGCGGCATACCCATTGGCGAACGCGTCATCAAAGCTCTTCTTGACCAGCTGGTTGGTCCGTGAGGTGAGGTCACGGCGGTAGCGGGCGAGGGTGGCACGGTCCATCTGGGTCAATTCCTGCTGAGCCCTGCCTAGAGTTGCAATCTTGCTCCCGACCTCAGACGACTTGGCACTCTTCGCCTCGACCAGGAAATCCTTGGCCGGCGCGCGGCCCATCAGATGCTCGAAGCAGGTGTTCAGGAAGCCCTGCCAGTGATCCGTCTTGGGATTGACGGGCACCTGGAGTTTCTTCTTGACTGTGGTGAGGATGGTCACCCGGTCCTTCTGCTCCTTCTTGGCGTCCTGCCGGATGGCGTCTGTGATGGCTTCGGACATCCCCTGGGCGTGGACGGCGATGCCTGGGTCCAGCCGGTGGGCGTTGGCGTGCATCAGGACCGCGCGCATCCCGACCCCACGGTTGGCGGACGCGGCCTGGGCCCGCGTATGCCGCTGGGCAAATTGAGCCTGATACCGCTTGAGCAGCGCACTGCTCTGTGCATCCGGATTCAGGGTCACGACCTGGCTGAGGCCCTGTTCCAACTGTGCGTAGGCATTGCCATACACCTGAGACAGCTGATAGGCGGGAACGTGGTGAGACTCCCGCCGCCCCAGGTCCACCTGCACATACCCTGGGGGATTGGGCACCGGGTGCACCCCAATCACCGGCGCGGCAAATTCTGTTGAGCGCCCCAGCGCCGCAAACACTGGCGCTACTTCTTGTCGGAGTCGTTCATGGCACGCCAGGGTCGTCCCGCCCCCCAGCACCGAGTTCTTGAGGCGGGTGGCCCAATTGGGATCTGTGCGGTTCGGGTTGGCCTTCTGGAACTCGGCCGTCAGCCGCTTCATTTCCTCCCGGACGATCAGATGCCCCTGGGCCAGGTGGCCCCGCAGCTTGGCCCGCTCGGGCCGGCCAGCGTACTGCTGCTCCACTTCCCCTTTCAGGATGTCGAGTTGCGCGGTGGCTTCCCGAGGTGTCGAGGCGATCATGATCCGAGGCTTGTCGTTCTTGACGTCCAGCCAGATGCTGTGGTCCTCGTTCCCCGCTTTGAAGCGAATCCGAGCGAAGGTGCCGGTGATCGATTTCCAGGTGTTTCGGGCGGTTGTGGCTACGGCGCTGCCCGTCGCCTTGAGCTTCTGGAAGACGGTCTGAACCGGCTTGCTGCCCACGACCTTGTCGATGGCCGTATTGATGGGCTTCTGGACGGTGTTCAGGCCGCGGCGCAGGGCAGCGCCGATCTTATCCAAGCCCAGGAGTTTGGAGACAAACTTCAGCACCAGCCCCGTCACTCGGCCCAGGTTCTGCTCCACCGTTTTGGCAGCCCCAGCAACCTGCCCGTTGGCAATGTCCTGCAGACTGTCGAGCACCCCACCCGCGATCTGCCCGAAGGTTCGGGCGTTGTTGAGGAAGGTGCTGATCATGGCAAACGCGGCCCGGGCCACCGGGCCGAGGCCACCGGTCACGATGAAACTGCTCACCCAGGTGACGGCCTGCTGCACCACCGTCTGGATGGCGTAGCCCCGCGCAGCGGTGAGCATGCCGGCCTTGGCTTGGCTGTCCAGGGTGCGGAACTCGTTGAGTTGGTGCAGGCCTCCCTTCGCTTTCTGCAGCACCTCGAGCTGGCCCTGCGCTTTGGCGACGTTCTCGGCGCCGTACCGCTTACCCAAACGGGCGACCAGCGTGGCCGTATTCAGGCCCAGCAAGTCCATCCCAAAGCCCAAGAGCGCCTTGCCATCCAGACTCTTGGGGAAGGCGATCATGCCGCCGGTGGCCGCCATCGTGGTACCGGTGAGCCAGTCCAGCAGGGCCGTGCGCAGATGCCCAGCGATGTTGGTGCGGAACAGGGTAAAGCCGTTGACCGCCGCGCCAGTCAGGTTCTTGAAGAAGCTGCCTGGGTTGGCGACGATTTTGCTGAACACCGCTTTGCTGCGTTTAAAGGCCGCGACGATGGTCGGGCCATTGGGCACCCGCGCGGCCAGTTCTAGGGCGGTTTCAAGGGCCTTGTTCTGGAAGGTCGTCCACCAGTCCCCCCAGGGGCTGCGCTGGATGGCCTGCTGGCCTACAGCAAGGCGCTGAGCGGCATGCGATGGGGTCAGGGGAGCCAGAGTACGGGGGACCGCTGTCATAGGGCTGTGAGGCGCCTTCAGGAAGGACGCAGGCGAGAAGGTGCGGGCCAATCGCGCACCAGAGGTGCGGGCCTCGGCTTCAAGGCCGGCATCCGGGTCAATACCAGTTCCGACGCGGCCCTGACTCTGCTGCACGGTGTGGGTGACTTCGTGTGCCAAGAGTTCAAGGCCACTTCGGCTGTTTGGATTGAACTTGCCGCTCTGGAAGAAGACGTCCGTGCCGGTCGTAAAGGCAATCGCATTGACGCCCTTGGCGAGCTTGTCAGCTTCAGCGTCGTCGTGGATGCGCACCCGGCTGAGGTCATGGTTGAGGCCCTGCTCCAAGTGACGTTGGATGGCTTCGGGCAGGGGATTGCCGGCCCCGCGTCGGGCCTGGATGCGCTGTAAGACCGGTTGTGTCGCCTCCTGGTCAAGTTCAGCCAGTTGGCGCTGGAGGGCAACGAAGCGGAATGCCTGACTCTCCTGACTGGCCTGAGCCTCATACCGCTGCACCGCTGTGTCTGTCGCCCGCTGGAGAGCCAGCCGCTCCCCTGTGGGAACCAGACCCAGAACCACACGGGCCACTGGAGCACTGCTGGGGTGACGTTGGAGCGTAGCGAGATGCTCGCCGTAGGTGTCATACCGCGCCTGGGCCGGGCCTCGCTCTGTTCGAAAGCCCTGCGCCAATGTTTGAGCGACCTGCCGTTGAAGCGCCGTAAACTGCGCAAATTGCCGTGTATCTAACGCCTGTCCCTCAGCCTCTTCAGCGCGCGTCCGCATGACGGTGACCCATTCGCCAGGTGTCTGTGGCCGAGTCAACTGGGGCGCAGTTTGCACCCGCTGCTGAAGCGGAACTTCCGCAGTGCTCGTTGGACGGGCAAGGGTAGCCATCTGCGCTTCGAGCGTCTGACGCTGGCGCTGAACGCGGCCCACCTCCTGCCGCTCCAGGGCAGCTGCGCGAAGTGGGCTCTGAGCCACCTGCCGCTGCACCGTCACAGGACGGATGGTGTGGCGCTGAAGAGCCTGCTGGGCCTGCATGACCTCAGCGGCGGCCCCCTGCCGCTGAGCCGTTGGAGTCACGGCCTGCTGAGTCGGCGAGTGAGTGGATTTACGGCGCTGCACGAATGTCATGACGCTCCTCCCGAACAGCGCCCAGTCTACCGGGCGAACTCAGACTTTAAGGAGGCACATGCGGTCCGTTTCAATTAGCGGACGGGCGTCAGGGTTGCGGTGCAGAGATAACTGGCTCCTTGGGGACTACAGCGACTCAGGGTCACGTTAAAACCCGTTGGAACGCCTGTAGAGGCTGGCAATGGCGCAGGTGCGGGGACAGCGGCCGTTGATTTAAACGGCAGGTTCTGGAACGAGATGCCATCGAAGGCCAGGCCACGGAAGCCGGTCAATGTGCCTGGAAGTCCGGCAAATCGGTGCACCACCTGCACTGGAATGCCCTTCGGGAGATCAACCGGCAATTGATTGGCACTTTCTTCGCCCCCGCCTGTGCCGGACACACTGATGTAGGTCGCGCCCGCTGCGTCGTAGGCTTTCGTCTCCTGCGTCCAGACCACGATGCGACTCGCGGCTTCCTTGCCGGTATACGTCACCGTCAGACGACAATCTACGGTCCCCCGACTGACAAACGTGCAGCTTGGCGTGCTATAGCTCAAGTCGCCTTTTTTCACCGTCTGAGCGAGTGAGAAGGAAGGGACGATGAGAGCGAGACCCGCCAACGTCGAGCGCAACATAAAGTTCATACTCTTGTTATAGCAAGACTTGTTTCGGCAAGTCGCTCAGTGGTGGACAGGCAGGCAGCCTAAGACGCATGTCAGCGTCTACGGCGCACACTGAGCGACTTCGCGCCATTGGCCTTCGCCTCCAAGCTGCACGGCTCCGTCTGGGGCTGAATCAGGATGATTTCGCTGACCGCGCCGGCGTTCACCGCTCCTACGTCGGCATGCTGGAAAATGGAAAAAAGGACCTGAGGCTGAGCATGCTCTACCGCTTAGCAGAGGCGACCGAACTCACAGTGGCTGAGCTCCTCGGCTTCAACGCCGCAGAAGAAGCAGGCACCGAGGGAACTGACGGTCACTCCTCAAGACGACAGTGATGTCACCAATGCCGTTGGTCACCGGCCTGCCCTACCGGCTAGTGGCGGCTTTCTCTCTTCAGCCTCCGTTGACGGCATAGCTCATGCGCCAATAGCCCGCGTAAACCAGGGTGCGCTCCAGACTGTCCATCCGCGCTTCTGTCAACCACCGCGCCAGAAAAGGGCGATTCACTCCTTCAGTAATCTCAATTCCTCTCCTGAACTTCTCCCGAACCTGCTCAAGCATCTTGATGAGGTCGAAGAAGGCGGTGACCCCTTCTTCAGCGGCCGTGGCATGGACAACTCCAATTTCCTCACGCCAGCCTTCACCGGTCGCGGAATAATCGAACCACACCGTGTAAATTGCCATTTGACCCTCCGGGGCTTATCTCGAATGGTGCTCACTGCTGCCCTGGGTAACTATTTACGTGGACTGCTGACCTATCACCGCTCTGGAGAGCCCTTGAGGCGCGAACAGTGGCTGGAGAAAGGCAAGGTCTGGGAACGGCAGGGCTCCGGAAATTGGGGGAGGTTAGCCAGGCCCTCACGCGTGGCGATGAAGATGCGTCGTCCATTGACGCAGACGTGCGCGTAGCCCTGTGGGCTGCTGACCGCAGCATGAACCGCAGCGCTGCCTGCTTTGGTCGAGATGATTTCTTGCATGAGCGGCGTCAGCCTGTCCCAGTGGCCCATCACACCCTCCTTCTGCCCTTCTCCTAGAGGGAGTGACTCAGGAGTTTGACCGGCCGTCAACGCCCCTGCTCACTCGCCTATGCGCTGCAGAATCTGCCAGAGCGGTTCACCGCAGGCCTGCGCCAGTGCCGCAGCATTTTCCAGACTGATGCGGAATTCACCTCGCTCTACGCGTCCCACGAAGGTGCGGTCCAGGTGAGCGCGGGCCGCCAGCTCTTCCTGAGAGACCCCGAGTCGTAAACGACTCTGCCGGATGTGCTGCCCGAATGCCGTCGAAATCGGGGTACGTGAATCGTCCTGAGCCGTGCCACGGTTGCCTTCGGTGGCCATGCCCTCACGCTTGCAGGGCCACCGCCGACACTCTACGGCATATATGCATCAGAGTGAGGTATAGTGCAGCTGCGTCATTCAGGCGCTCAATCCAATTTCCTTTTCTTAGCACCTAGACCACCGCACCTTGACGCCAATCATTGGCCAAAGGCGGTGGTCGTTTGTTTTCAGGAGTTTGTCGTGTCAGTGGATTTAAAAGTCGTCCCCAAAATACCCCGTGGTTTCCATGCCTTCTTACTCGCTGACATTCAGGTTGACGATCCAGGCACAGGAGCCTACGTCGACGTGGTGTTTCAGGATGGCCAGCGCCATAGAGCACGAGCCAGCACTGAAGTGCTGCGTCTGGGATTAGTGATGCAGGGGACGCACCGAGCCACATTGCACTTCAGAACCAATCAGGATGGATATCTTCTTGAACCCCTCCACCTATACCGGTTGCGCTCCGCAAATCTTCCTCTTCCCAGCCAGACAAGAACGTTCTGGTCGGCGTTGGGCCTGCAACATGGGTCAGCACACAGCCTGACGGTTTATCCCGAACGCGCCAAAGCAACACCCTTTCAGGTGGTATTTCGCTGGGGTACAGAAGCGCCGTTCCCCAGTGGGAGCACCCTACATGCACAAGGACATCTTCAGGCTGGTCAACTTGTAGCTCTAAATGTTCAGGAAGCTGAACCTCAGCAGATTCCACATCGATGGCTCAACTGGCGAATAAGGTAGTTGCCAAACTTGAGATGTTGCCGATCTTGACGTCGCTTTGGAGAAACATATGATGAGAATACAAGAGCGCCTATTTTGGACTTCACCTCAGCCATTAGACCTATCTAATGAGCTCACTGAGCTGCCAAGCTTGGTCGCCTTAACCGATGAGGCAACAGAGTTTCTTCGACGACAAACATATTCCACGGCGATGAGCCGTGGGGGTCTGCTTTTCGGCTACCATGAACAAGACACCCTTCATATCGTGTTCGTCAGTTCAGTCGGCTCTCCACATTGGTACTCCAAGGATCAGCGTGAGCAACTCGACATCGATCATCGGTTTACGCTGGGGTGGAGTGAAGCTCTCGCTACCCTCTTTAGGGGCAGAATCGACTGGGTGGGCAATTGGTGGATTCACGACGACAATCTCTTAAAGGAGAAAACCAGAGACCGCCTCCTCTTTCGGATGGGGGTTCACTCTGGCCTTTTCGATGACCGTAACGTCTTCCTGGTTGCAGGTTGGGTAGAAACAGAGTTTCGCACACGAGTGTACCGTCGCTTATTTGAAGAGCATGATCAGCTTGTCACATCCTCGACGCACAGCGGGCCTACTGCTCAGGTCGTGAGAAAGTTACTGGAGCGATAACGGGCAAGCTGATGAGTATCTACAAAGGTGCAGTGCAGGATGACAGGATATAAAGGAAGCGAGCTTCAGGCTGTTAGTGGATATGACCGAGGTCAAACAGCGCGCCTGAGGCATAGCTATTTGGATTTATTTCCGGATCCGGGTGCGCCCAGAGCCGATATGGCCGAGCAGATAGCCCTGCACTATCACGTCTGAGGTGTGATAGGTCATGGAGGCGTATGCGGGACTTTCACTGTGAAGCGTGACAGTTCCGTTGTGGCGCTGCCAGCGCTTCAGGGTAGCAGTGCTATCTCCAGGAACCGCAACCAGAGCGACTTCGCCGTTGACCGGCTCCATGTTGGTGGGGTGGATAACAACATAATCGCCCGGATAGATACCAATGCCAATCATGCTGTCACTATGGACACGCAGGAGAAAATCACCGTCACGGACGTCGAGGACGTCTTGGATATGGGTAACATAGCCTTCAATGTGTTCCTCAACGTGATCTGGGACGCCGACGAGAACCTCACGAAGGATAGGGAGTGACAGGCGGATGTGGGGATTGGGCTGGCCAAGGTAGGCCCACCCTTCATTGGTAATGCGAATGATGGCTGTGTGCCGCTCAGCAGCATGGTACTGAGCGTAGCCAAGGTCTTGTAGCGCTTTGACATATATCCGAATGTTCTGGCGAGGTATGTTCATGATGTCAGCCAGAAGCCGTGTGGTGATGGTTTCGTTCTTGATTTCGAGTCGAGAGATTTCTTTAAGGACATCTTTCTGTCGGGCCGTCAACTCCTGAATCATTGCGTCACCTGACATAAGAGTGGGAGTTTAAAGAGGAGATTGCAACCCAGTACTTCTCGCACTGGGTTGCAATCCTTCCCTCAAGCAGTTACTTCTCCTGAGCGCCGAGTTCGGCCTCGCCAGCAAGCGTTTCAAAATCCGTGAATTGAATGGAGAGCGCGCGGATCAGCGGCCAGAGGTTGTCTAGATGGTCGCGATTGAAGCGATAGAAAATTTCCAGCTGGTTCTTGTACTCCCGCTCACCAAGTTCTCTGAAGACTGGGGCGCGCCGTGGATGCCCAGCAGTAAGGAGCGCCCAAGCGTGGGCAGCAGCCCACTTATTCTTTCCGCCTGGCTTCCCTGGATGGAGATCTCTGGCCTGCATTTCGAGTCTCCAATCCTCAAAGGGGAAAGCGAGTAGATCGGCAAAGCGCCGCCTGCACTGCCCAAAATTGAATGGTGACTCTACGCTCTCCAAATGGGCCGCCACATTATGTAGGCGTTCAAGGTAGGTGGAATACACCCCCCGGCTATTGAGAAGGCCGACAGCTTTGTTGGCACTGCCAGTTGCCTGACCAGGCAGGAATCCAAGTTCTCGAGCGGCCTCTACCCAGCTATACTCACCACACAGGCGCACAAGGTCCATAGTGATGAAAGACCGGATATGCCGTGAGCCCATCTCTGTGCCTTCGAACAGAGGGGCGAATTCCTCCATGTATGCCCTTGGCCAAAGTAGTTGGGGAATAGCGTCCGGCTCAAAGGCGTACGGCCGATCCGGGTGGTGGCTGTAAGGGCTGATATACCCTGAGCGCCGTTTCGCAGATGCCTGAGGCAGCACTGCAGTGTCGAAGGCTTTGAGCAGCAGGCCCTTTAGTTTGAAATACTTGCTAAGTGTTCGGAAACTGTGGGTCTTGAAGCGGCGTGCCTGATCAAGTAAAGGGCTCAGATTTTCACTTAGAGTATCCAAGGTAGATGAGGCGAGAAGTTCGACAGCGGTTGGCAGGAACGCGCACATCCATTCGGGTGTCCAAGTCGTAGGAGAGCTCCGATAGCGTCGCTTTACCGCATCTTTGCCGAAGCCACGTTCTACAGCGTGTCGCCTAGCGGTTTCCAAGGCAATAGGTGGGAGGCCCTCGCCGAGATCCTCAGGATCGGCGCCGTAGTCAAGCAGTGAAAGAACACTGCGAAGGTAATCGAAGTATTCGACGCCAGTGACCATTTCCCCCGAAACCTGACCTTGCCCAGTGCTGAGCACATCCTCAATGACTTTTTGGGCATGCAGTACGCGTGGGTAACCGGATACGTCTGTAGTAACGAGTTCTGCGAGGGGCTGACCACAGGATTGTGCGGCGCGTCCCGCATCTGCCTCGCCGGTGGCTGGGGGATTGCGGCAGGTTCTGGGATCTGGCACCACAGTTGGGTAGCTGGGCATACCACCCATGCTCTGACGGAAGTTGCCATGGGGTCGAACGCAACGTGGGCAGGTACTACTGAGGAGAACCTTGTGAGTGCTACATAAGAACATCCAAGGCAGGCGGTGAGCAAGCCGAAAATAAGGCTCCTCTTGCATGCAACAAGGGCAAAGGCGCTGAGTAGTGAAGAGAGTAGAGTTCTTACGCACGGCGCTGGTGGAGGCATTCTTATGGCGAGGGTCCATCGGTGCAAGCGTGAATACTCGGCCGTCGTAATGCGTGAGAAGGAGTTGCGCGATGTCCTGCCTAGAAAGTCGGAGCGTGAAGGACATGTTGTCTATCTGCTGCTCGGTCAGCGTCATGCCATAGGCGATGGGTAGGGCACGCTGATGGTCTTCCTCAATGATTCCGATGCTGAGTAGCAAGGTGAGCAGGTCAACTGGCGGCACTAACTCTGCGGCGGTAGTTTCCATGTATGAGGCAAAGCTTTGCCCTAACTTTGGCCGGGGAGCAAACGTGAACTGCCGGAGACCGATTCTCATTTCAGAACGTCCATCAGATCGTTCCCGATTGACCCATGACTAGCCGGAAGTTCTCCTCAGCGTTGCGATCTAGGACGATTTCCCGGAGAAGTTCGTGATCAATGCGCTCGCCCTTCGTAAGTATTGCAAGCTTGCTAGCAACTTTAAGCATATTTGTGAGACTGCCTATACTGCCGTTCGTGCGCTGATACAGGTAATCGGACAATTTTACTAAGGTACCGGGCTCGTGCTGATCAAGGAGAAGTTGCTTTTCAAAGGTATCTACAAGACTCTTCCAGACAGCACTCCCTCGAGGGAAGCCTGTGAGTTCATAGCGTTTCATACGGCCGCCGACCTGCGAGAAGTAGGTATCGGTCATGTTGCCCTCGTCGAACAGGCCAGTACCATCCACATTGATGCCGCCGAAGATAAATGTTACGCCGAGTTCATCTGCGAGAGTCTTGATGTGATTGTTAATGCTTTGAAGGGTAGCAAGGCTCTTGTCATCTAAGTGGCGAGCGTTAGCTTGCCCAACGCGAGCCTTACGACTGAGGTAATGAATATCGTCAATGATAATGACCTTGGTGTGGTGCAAAGCGACGCGGTCACGGATGATCCTCTGATACTCGTCCCGGGTGCGGTCACGGGAGCTAAGGGCAACGCCGTAAAAGTGGGCAATAGAGGCGTTCAGGCTTTTGGTAGTGGCTTTTTCGCTTAGCCCCACTTTGACCACTGGGATGATCATAGTGGCGTGGTCCGGGTTTTCAGGCGGGTAAGATCTTCGGAACCACAGTTCGTATTGACGTCCAACCTCACCCAGCGCTGTGCTCTTACCATACGTCGCAGGGCCGGTGAGGACGGCGCCGCATACAGTGCTGGAGGAGTGGATGTTAGCTTCAAGCTGCAGACGGATGTCACCCAGAATGTGCTTGACTTCTGGGGTGACGATCACGGGGAGATTAGCGTGATGCTTATCACGGGCAAGTTCATACGCGCGCTGCTGTTCCTCTGTCCAGGCAGCCCGCGCCTCTGCTGAGGCGCGCTCAACGACGTAGCTGCGAGGAGCGTTGATAAAGTCTCGCCAGCCTTCAAGGGTGTGGATGTTACGGCGTGGCGTGAGGCCTTTGAGTTTGATTTCAGTCATGAGAAGTAGTCTGTGAGGTCGGCGTCATCAGCAGCAGTTGTGAATTCCACGTCAGTGAGGCTGGCAGGAATGGAGGAGGGAAGCGGCGGTACTGCGGAGACTGGAGAGTCAATGGGAAGGGGTGCCGCAGTACGGTGGCGGTCCTCTTCAACACGGCTAAGGCGACTGGCAGCTGTTGCCTCCGGTCGGCTGCGTTTCCGCTTGCGAGTCAGGTCCTCCATGCCGCGAATGATGATGTCAAGGCGTTCATTAGCCTCCTCACCAGTGATCCTGAGATTGACATCGGCATCCGAGCAGGCGGCACGCAGCATGGCTTCTGTGAACGGGAGGTGCGGGAAGTCGGCAGGTTTCCGATGTAGCCGCAGCCAAACCCCATTCTCGTTGCGGTAGTACAAGTAGCGCAGGTCGCGGGGATCGTAGGAAAACTCGTGCTTGCGCTTATCACCTCGTAGGAAACTGAGGCCCTCATGGTCATATTTCAGACCGAAGGAGCTAACCCCTGACGCAGTGACCTTCTTAGTCGTAGAAGGAAGAAGTTGGTAATACACATCAGCGTCCAAAGGAACGCGGATCATGCCGCCCGTTCGCAGGCCGATATCGAACATCTCTGCCGGCGAGAGTGACTTTTTGGGGTGAATCGGGTGCGTGAGGCCGTCGTGCGGCTTGCGCATATATATAGAGCAGTAATAGTTAAGAAAGGCGTCCTGGAACTCGTCTACCCAATGTAACTGCTCGACTGGGGGATCTTTTCCACGGTGCGCGGTGTTCTGACCAACGTATCCGATGAACTGTGAGGCGAACTCCCGTTCCACCGTGCCGAAGAAGCGCTCAACGGCACCCTTGTCTGTAGGGGTGTAAGGCCGGCTGATGATAATTGTGATGCCGAGGCGCCGGCAGGCGTCTTGGAAGACTCGGGAAGTGAATATTTTTCCGTTGTCGATGGTCACACTGCTGGGAGCGACGAACCCTTGAGCCGTTAGCTGGACGTCTGGTCCGAGCTGATGTTGATCGATCACGAGTGATTCAGGTGCCCCGACGTATGGATAGCGCATCTGGGACGGCCAGCCAGGCATCATATATTTCGGGTTCACGATGTCGTGGAGCAGAAAGGCAGCATCAACATCCTTAGGTTCCTCAGCATGCAGGCTGAAACCTACGATACCCCTGTGGTAGAGGTCTAACGCAACCAGCATGCGGTACCGGCGAGGTTGGTCCGGGTGGTGAATGCTGCGTAGAAGGATATCCCAGGGGGACACGTCGATCATCACATACTCGCCGAGGCGGCTGGCAATCAGGGTGTAGTGGATCCCCTGAGTATTACGGGCTTTACCCTGGCGGGTCTTGGCTTGCTGGGTGAGTCCTTTTTTTGCGCTGACCATGTCGGTGAGGCGGTAGAGAGTACGGTCGCTGGGGAAGGGAGCGCCTGGGTGATCTGCCTTGTATATGCGTCGAATTCTCCCAATTAGCACACGGCGGGTGACGGTGCTGCTATCCCCGGCTTGATCAGACACCTTTTCGATGATGTCTTGTAGAGCGCGTCCCTTCCATTGGCTGACACGGTGACCCTCGGTACGGCGGTCCCGGAGACCAGCCAGTCCGTTCTGGTAATACTGTTTGCACCAGCGACGAATCGTACGGGTCCCGCACTCCAATTCCTGTGCTGCCGAGCTATAGCGTTTAGTCAGGGTTGTGCTGTCTGGATTAAAATTAGGGCGAGGCTCATTTTGGCCAGGAGTGTCTGCGCGACCAGAACGGAAGCCTGTAAGAACTTCGAGGATGACGCCTTCCAATTCGAGAATTTTGAGGCGTTCTTCTGGGCTGAGTCCCTTCAAGAAGACACGGTCGTGAGGCAAGTACTCTTCGGCTAGCAGGTGGGGATGGAAGCTGTCGTCATTAATGACTT